>JAHLFF010000288.1 GCA_018883945.1 Candidatus Acinetobacter avistercoris | reverse complement strand
AACTTAAACTTAAACTTAAACTTAAAATCAGAAATCAGAATTTGAAAAAATTAGTTTAGCTGTTATTTGAATTCTAAGTCATTTCATTCAGAAAAAGAGAGCGATCAACGCTCTCTTTTTTATTGATGCTTCATATGTTGATTAAAGGTGACTGATCTTTTGAGTCTCTGTTTTACGTGCTTTCATAATGTTATATCCAATAGCAATCACCACGAGGACTGCACCAACCACATCGGTAATGGTTTCAGGGATAATCAACATTAAAGCACCAGCGCCTAAGAATAAGCGCCAGAACCAATTGAGTGCTGTTTTAAAGTAACCTTCTACTGCCGCACCCAATGCCAAAATACCGACGATCGAAGTCACAGTAATACTCACAATGGTGGTCCATGCTGGGAATGCAAATTCACGCGCATTGACAGCAGCATTGGTGGTGTCAATCATCAGCATTGCAGGGTTGTAAACGAAGAGGAAGGGCACAATAAAACCGGCTAAGGAAAGTTTAAGTGCCTGAAAACCTGTTCGCATGGGATCGCCGCCTGCAATACCTGCACCTGCAAAGGCGGCCAGCGCTACAGGTGGCGTAATGTTGGCAAATAAACCAAAGTAGAAAACAAACATATGCGCGACTAACGTCGGAATATCGAAATTGGCGAGTGCAGGTGCGGCCATCGTAGCGGTAATGATATAAGCAGGAATAGACGGTAAGCCCATGCCTAAGATCATAGAAGCAATCATGGTGAAAAACAGGGTCAGGAATAAACTGCCCGCACCAATACTCATAATGGATGATGTCATGACTGAACCAAAGCTGGTTAAGCTGACGACACCAATAATGATTCCGACGACAGCACAGGCTGCCATCACCGAGAGCGATTGTTTTGCACCATCTTCAAGCGCTTCCAATATTTCTTTAAACCCCATACGTGTGGATTTTTTGAAGGATGCAACAACAATGGTTAAACCAATCGTATAAACCGCGGCATAGCTTACAGGGATAGATTGAAAGAGGAAAAAGACCAAAGCAATAATCGGTATTAATAAATGTCCACGTTCTTTCAGGACTTCTTTTACGCGGGGCAGATCAGCTTTGGGAACGCCTTTTAAATCATCTCTTCCTGCACGGAAATGTACTTGAGCCAGCACACCTAAGTAATACAGCAACGCAGGCAAGGTCGCAGCAAGTGCGATGGTTCCATAACTGACGCCCGTGGTTTCTGCCATAATAAAGGCACTTGCGCCCATGACAGGTGGTAAAATTTGCCCACCGACAGAGGCGCTGGCTTCAACAGCTCCAGCAAAGTTTTTGTCATAGCCAATTTTTTTCATGAGCGGAATGGTGAAAGAACCTGTACCAACGACGTTAGCAACAGCAGTACCGTTAATACTTCCCATAAATCCACTGGAAATAACTGCTACTTTTGCAGGGCCACCTTGCTTATGACCCGCTAAGGCCATCGCTAAGTCATTGAAAAGTTTACCCATGCCTGATTTGGCTAGAAATGCGCCAAATAAAATGAAGAGAAAAATAAACGTGACGGATGCACCAATAGCAGATGAATATAAACCCTCTGTTTTAAGGTACATTTGTCCGAAAATATCGCTAATCGTATAGTGACGAGTCAGTAAACGATCTGGCATCCAATTAAAATGACTCACAAATGGATAGGTCAGAAAAATCAGTCCGAGAATCGGAAGCATCCAACCCATCACTCTTCGAGCCGCTTCAACCACTAACACGACGCTCATAATCGCGAAAACAATATCCAGTGTGTTTGGAATCCCTCCTCGGGAGGTCATAATGGCTTGATATTCTGTCCAAATATAGATAAACGAAGAAAAAGAAGCTAAAGCCAAGATCCAGTCAAACCATGATATCGATTGTCTAGAACTGGATTGACGCGCAGGATAAAGTAAAAAAACCAAGACTAAACCAATCGCAACGTGTGCAGCCCGCTGAATTAATTCTGGTTGTGGGTTAAAAGTAATAAACAAATGAAATAACGAATAACAGATGGCGATTGCAGCAACGAACCATTTCACTGATTTATTGGATGGTGTGCGTGTTACCGACTCACGGTCAAATTTCTCTAAAATAGCTTGTTGCTGCTTTTTATCGAGCTGTTCTGGAATAATTTTTTGCTCATGCTGGCTCATAGGCATTCTCCTATTGTCCATGTTTTCCATAATGGTTGTTGTTGTATAGCGATATTCACAAGCGTGTAATCGGGGTAATCTTTATAAATAGACCACTCATTTTTATTCACCTTAAGGGTTCCTTGCATATTTCTAGAAACGATCCAATGTATATCTTCTATTTTTTGATTTACGCTCATTCTAATCACACCATTTTTTTGGGAAATGATCGGCAGGTTTGCGGGAGTGCCTGCACCAAAAGAAATTAAATCGGTATAGCGCAGCACGAAATGCTGTTGCTGACGCTGATAATTTTCGGTCCATATTGTTTTTTCAACTGAATGCTTCCATTGCAAATCAAAATCTGCTGATGAGATTTTGCACTGCTTACCAGCGATATTGACTTCGGTATATTTTATCGGTGTAGACATCAATAGACCGAGTATGAAGATAAAAAATGCAGCCGAAGCTGCAATTTTTTTCCAAGGCATTATTTGGCTGCCATCTCTTCATAATAACGTTTTGCACCAGGGTGTAGCGGTGCAACTAAACCGTTTTGAGCACCAGCAAGCGTTATTTCTGATGCTGCTTGGTGAGAGTTTTCGAGTGTTTTTAAATTATCAAAGAAAGACTTTGTTAATTTATAACCGTCACTTTCAGAGATATCTGAACGAACAACCAAGGCATTCATAATCGCTGCAGTTGGAATATCTTCTGCATTGCCATAGGTGCCTTTTGGAATATTCAGGGACAAGAAATAGGCTTGGTTTTGAGCAATTTCTTTGACTTTTGCAGGGTTGATGCCAACCAGTTGCAAATCAAAACCTTGTTGCAGTTCCATTAATGACGAATTTGGAATACCACTGGTTAAAAATGCTGCATCAATTCGGCCACCTTTTAATGCATCTGCTGCCTCTGCATAGCCTAAGTAATCCACTTTGACATCGTTATAACTAATACCAAAACCATTGAGTAATGTACGTGCATTGACCTCAACACCTGAGTTTTGAGCACCAACTGCGATACGTTTACCTTTTAAGTCTTCAAGGTTTTTAATACCTGACTTTTTAGAGGCAACAATTTGTACATAGTTTGGATAAAGCGCAGCCAATTGCTGAACATTCTCTACTTTTCCAGTTGCAAAGCTTCCCGTGCCTTTTAAAGCCTCGGTTAGGCTGTCGCTCATGACGAATGCCATTTCAACCTTATTTTGTTTCAATAAATTCAGGTTTTCAACTGAAGCACCAGTGGTTTGGGTTTTTGAGTTAACGCCGTAGGTTTTGTTATAAACTTCAGCAAGACTTGTACCAATCACATTGTATGGGCCAGAGGCACCTCCAGTTGCGATGTTGACAAATTTTGTTGCAAGTTTATCTTCTGACTGTGCTGTAACTTCAGTTTTATCTGTAGTTGAAGCATTTTTGTTATTGTCACTTGAACACGCGTTTAAACCCACAAGTGCAACGGATAGAAGGGTGAGTTGAGTCCATTTTTTCATTTACTTCTCCTGGTTTTATTTTGCAATCAGATTCCTTTGATTTTTATAATGTCATCTTATGTATTGATTAAATCGACTTTAAAGAAATTAACTCATTAATTTTCATTTGAATAGTTTTTTTTAATAAATGACCAATCTACGTTTTTAGAAAATAAATTGAGTGTGTGTGTTTTTATAAAAATATAATATATATTAAAGACTTACATTATTTTTTCTTAAAAGCAACTTGTATCAAAATATTTAAATTAAAAAATAATTCTAGCTACTAAAATGAGATAATTTTTACGCTTAAAACTAAATTTTTTAATGCTGTAAATATTTATCTACATTTATTTGATGAAATTTAGTATTCATGGATTGGAAGTGGTCACTAGCGACATCGGCTTATTTTCATTGCGCTCAATTTCAGTTAAAGTACCACGCAATAATCGATTTAAGTTTTTGGATAAAATAGATGGCTATTAAGTCTGATCGTTGGATTCGCGAAATGAGCGAAAAACACGGCATGATTGAACCGTATGCAGAAAACCAAGTGCGTTTAGATGAGAATGGTGAAAAACTCATTTCATATGGTGTTTCAAGTTACGGTTATGACGTACGTTGTGCGCGTGAATTTAAAGTATTCACAAACGTTCATTCTGTAATTGTTGACCCTAAAAATTTCGATGAAAAAAGTTTTATCGATATTGAAGCTGATGTATGTATCATTCCACCTAACTCATTTGCATTAGCACGTACTGTTGAATATTTCCGTATTCCTCGTAACGTATTGACGATCTGTTTAGGTAAGTCGACTTATGCACGTTGCGGTATTATTGTGAACGTAACGCCGCTTGAACCTGAGTGGGAAGGTCACGTGACATTAGAATTCTCTAATACGACCAATTTACCTGCGCGTATCTATGCCGGTGAAGGCGTAGCACAAATGCTCTTCTTTGAATCTGATGAAGTGTGTGAAACGTCTTATAAAGATCGTGGTGGTAAGTACCAAGGTCAAACAGGTGTCACTTTACCGAAGACCTAATATTCATCAAAACCAAAATGTATAAAAAGCAAACGCCTAAGTTTGCTTTTTTTATTTTTTATTGGCTGTACTCACAACAATTTCATTTATCGGAAAAAAGGAGATAGAAGTCGCATTATTTTGCTTATTGATTTTTTATTCGGTAAGATGAAATTGTGCTCCGTATCCCATTAAGTTTTAAAGATGCGAAGTTTTTTCTTATGCTGAATATAAGTATGAAAAATGCCTGAAAAAGATTAAGAATTATAAATTATGGTGCGGAGCATCGTAGAGAAGGAAGGTCAAGATGACTACACTAAATTATACATTTAGAGTAAAAAAGCCTTTAATGGCTAGCTTAATGGGTTTGTTCATTTGCCAAACAAGCTTTGCTTTGCAGCCATTATCAGATGAAGTGCTCAGTTCAACCACTGGGGAAGGAATCGCGCTTGTCCCTCAAGATGCCTATTTTGTTTTCCAAGGTGAAAATTCAAACTCCGCTGTAGACGTGCTTGATCGTAGTAAAGATACGGGTTATATCCATTTAATTCCAGTCGGTCCATTAACCACAGCATCACAAGACACCAATAAAAATGGTGTTATTGACAGTGGTGACCATTCAGTCGGTAAAGCAGATCTTTTTGTTTATGGCTTGGCATTGTCTAAGTCAGACGGGAATCATAATACTCGATTGGCGGCGACAGATGCTGCGGCTAAAATTGGCTCTTGGGGTAACGCAACCAATCCATGGCTGTTAAAAGTAGGGACAGAAAACCAAGTTCCAAATTTTGATTTGTCGAAGACCTGTAGTCAGGCAGATGTGAGTTGTCAAGTTCCTTATTTAACCTTGGAAGCTCCACTTTATGATAATAATTTACCAACTTCCGTTTCAGATGGTGCCGATGCCTATAAATTAAAAATGGCGATGTGGGCGGATGCATTTGTTTTGGATCCATCTAAAAAAGAAGGTGCAACCGATTTATATAACTTAGGTGCACGTAGTGGTCAATCGGATGCATCGCGTGCTAACCGACTTCGTTTACAAGCCATTTGGAATGATTTCAGTATTAATGGTTCACGATTACAAGTATTCCAAACCTTAGGTGGCGCAAAAAATGCGAATGGAATGAGTGAGTTCTACAATAATACGCTAGGAATCGCAGGTTTAATTCGTCTAAATAGTGGTGATGCGAATAATTTAAGAACCAACGCTTTAAACAATAAAGTACTAAGATTGAGTACGCGTGAAACTACAGATAGCGCACTTTTGAGTACACCAGCGATTAATACTGGGACTTCTGCACCGATCTTCGATGCCAATGAAGGATTATTCATACATAACCTAAATGCTAACTTGGTATTAGGGTCTTTATATCAACCGTTGATTCTCGGTTCAGATGGTGTCAATTTTAGTCTTGAATTAACTCGGATTCCGAATAAGCCAGAAATTTATGAAAAAATTTACACAGATTACGGCAATCCAAACTCAACAGTTTATAAAGGTTCAACGTGTAATGTTTATCAGTGCGGTAACAATGGCATAGCGGGCTATCAGGGTACTAATGCGACGCACGGTAGTATTACCATAGGCTCTACAGTTTATGACAAAGGTTCAAATACCTTGAGTGCCTATAAAGGTTCTGATGCAGTGGGTATCTCATTTGGGGCAATGAATCCAATGCCACAGATTCCAAACGGTTCAGTTCCTGCTGCCAATTTTAAAAACATGGGTTCAGGTGTGATAGATGGTGTGCTTATTCAGCATATGAAAATCACCACTAAAGGATTATAGGTAGAGAATGATATGAAAAAAATAACATTTATTCTTTTAGCTAGCCTGTTTCATGTTCCATCTTATGCATTAGATGTATTAAGTGATGATGATCTTCAAAAAGTTGAAGGGCAAGCTGGAGCTGATCTTTCACTTAAGTTGACTTTAAATCAAAGATTTGATGCAACGCAATCTAAGTATGTGTTGGACGAAACCTTATGCAAAGACTTAGAGTATTGCCGGTTAGCGTTATCTGTAAATAATCGTTATATCAAAAACGGTCAAGCCAGTAGTTCTGATGGTAATAAGCTATGGTTAGTCTTCAAAGGTATCCAAGGCAGTATCAATATTCAGAAGTTAGGTTTGGACGGTATGGATCTGACCTATAAAGCGAATGGCGGTGCTGAAAAAATTAAAGCAGTGATGCAATTGAGTTTCGACGCAGCGAAGCCTATTCAAATTCGTAATTTTGGTTTTAATGCGCTTGCCTTTGGACAGGATAAATTTACCAGTAATGCGAGTAGTGAGGTAGGCAGTTCACTCGCTTCAGATTATGGTTACTTACAAGTCACTAAATATGACACATCAAATGCACCTAATTCAGTTTATGACCATGGTCGTGAAACTGGATTCATGGGAGTGCAAATGAATGGCAATCTTGCAATGCAAGGCAAGATTATGATTTTTGGGTGCGATTCAACCCATCCACGCTGTTAATTGAGCGAAAGCTGACAAGGAAGTGGAATGAAAAATAAAAACAATCCTCAGAATTTTATGCTTAATATTTTAAGCCTAAGTGTATTGCTTGCGACAAGTCATACTTATGCTTTACAGGCAATGAATGATACTGATTTACGCGAAATTAATGGTCAAGACGGTGTGCGTATTTCAACCACACTCGCTGAAGCGAATGTTGATCAATTATATTGGGCCGATGAAGCGGGAAGAGGCAGTACTGGTTCAACCAATTCTACGCTTAAAGCAACCGTAGATAATTTGAAAATCCGAAAGAGCAATGCATCTTCAGCACCCTTGGGTGCAGATATCAAATTAAATCTAGGTAGTGAGGGTAACAACGTTGGCTTGGATTTCAATGCAAGTTTATCGCCTGCGCTTATTACCGTTGATTCATTTCGAATTTGTGATAACGAATCATCCAGTTCATGTAGTCTTGCCATTGGGAATTTGGCGATCCAAACTAGTTCAAATATTGATTTGAATCTTAAAACGATCAATGGATTATTTAGTAAAGATAGTCTGAGTGAAATGGCACTCGGCTTGAAAAATGCCAATATTTATTTGGGACAGAATAGTGTCGATGCTAAGTTAAATCAGCTCATTTTGAAAAACTTTAACTTTAATTTTGTAGGACGCGGAGCCTTATTTGTCGATTCTACTGAAGGTTTAAGACTACAAACCAATACGCGTACAGCTGGAGTTGATAACGTTGCCAGCGTAACAAGTGTACCCAATGCCAATCTTGGTTTTGTCGATTTAAATCGTGTCGCAGATTCAGCATCAAAAAATTCTGGTTTCATCAATACAGGTACATATGGTAATGGACAGTCAGGATCTCAAGGCGAAACAACATCTTCAGGTTTAAACCTTGAAATTATGCTGAATAAGAATGTCAACTCTTCTGATCCTTATGCGATCAATGCAGCGACCAATAGTCCTCAAGGTGCGAAAGGTTTAATTCGAGTAGGCGCCAGTGGTCGAATGGTTAACTCTTCGCTACAGTTTCGCGGCTTGAAAGGTCAGGAGTCTGTACTTGGGAATGCCAATAGTCCATCAGGAACTTCGTCGAACAACAGCATCATAGGCAATTCTGGTATTGGTTTTCGTATGAAAACTGAGTTTACCAAAGACAATGACAGTATGTTGGCGGGTGGTGGTAAAGCGACCACTTTGGAAATCGGTGGAGCGGGTTTAAATGCTTACGGATTTGAGTTTAGTAATTTAACTGGATTAATGCCAAATACACGAGCTTCTTTTGATAGTGGAAATGTTTATCTCAATTTAGCCGATACCAAGTCCCTGAATTTGCCAGAGAACTTGGTATTTCAAGGTTCGCGTTTTGGAAACGGTAGCTTCTTAACATCAGCATCAGATTATATCCAAAATGTGCACAATTCTACGACTGGATCCAACCCATATAGTTTAATTACAGCAATACGTGGATCAGAATTCCAAGCGATTGCAAGACGTGGTCGTTTTACAACAACCGCAGGCATGACGAATAGCGCAAATTTATTTACCACAACAGGTTTAGGCAACGAGTGGGGCTTAGCACTACCGTTTTATAACTTGAATGCCAATTTGGCGATGTTTGGAACGAACGTCAAAGCTGATCAAGCGTTTTATTACACATTGTCTGGTTCTAATGTGATTAAGAATTTAATTGCGACATCGGGTGAAACAGCACGTTTAGGTTTCTCCCTTGCAATGAGTACTGAGGGAGTCGATAAGAGTAATGGCGTTGCTCAAGGAAATAAAACAACGTCAATTATGGTCATCGATGGTGGCAAGATTGGTACAGGTGGTAATAGTAGCCCGACTGATTATTATATGGGCCTGCGTAATATTGACATGCTCTTAAAAGGTACAGGGAATTTGGGTGTTGAAAATGGCAGCCTAAATGTAAGTCTACGCGATATGTTGATTGTCATGTCTACAGAAGTAGCAGCGGGTTATTTACCGGGCACAACTTATAAAACATGTAAATTAAATGCAGGTGCGGCAGGATGTGCAACACAAAACGCATCTCCTAGTAAGAACTTTGCAATGCCTGATGATGTACTCTTTGGATTGAAACTTCGTTTAGGCGGTGATATCGATTTTTCATTGATTCCAAATAATGCGACTGAAGATGGTAATCAAATTACTGTGGTTGGTGAATTAAATCTGAAAGGCGATACCAATACCATTCAAATCAGCGACCCAATTAATGGCTCTACGCTCGGTCTAGATCGTATTACAGGTAAGGTTGGTTTTAATAATGCGATCGTGGTGACTAAGGATCAGGCTTCTGGTTTAGGTAAGATTGGATTTAACACCAGTTTATTAATGAATCCGAATAAAAATCCTGCTGGTGTATTTAGAGCACGTGATATTAATTTCTATCCACCGAACACTGGACCTGGCGCTCGTTTAGGAGAGTTGGCGATTACAGGTGGTCGACTATCAAGTGAAATGAGCATCATTCCACGGAATTAGATTTGAAATTTAAATTTCATAAAATTGTCAGAAGGATGAGGGACAATGGATAATAAAAGAATTTATAAATATAAAGTATTGATGCTTTCTATTGTATTGGCTCCTGTGACTTCAGTTTTTGCAATGCAGCCTTTAGATGATCAGAGTTTGTCAGCTGCGACAGGTCAGGATGGCTTTAACATTGGTGTGAGCATCGATCAGGTCAAGTTCGAGCAAGCCGCATTAATTGATAAAGACGGTTTAAGCAATAAAATATTGGATAAGGACTACAAAAGTCCTGCTTCAACTGTGATTGCAGGAACGACGAACTCACCTGTAAGTGTAAAATTTGTCGGCGCAAATACCAGACCAACGATCAATGTGGTTGTTGATACCGATGGCGGAAATGGAAAAGCGTTTGCGAATATAGGCGTATCTTTTGGTAGTCAAATTTCAGGTATTAAAATCAGTCCTTTTGCAATGTATCTCGCAAGTATGAATTCAACCTCGAGCAGTACGAGTCAGTCAAAATCAATTTATAACGGCGGCGCACTCAATACAGGTGTGAGTAAAATTATTGAAATTGGCAATGCAAATAATAATTTTGAAATTAGTTTTAATAACACCAATCGACCACAAATGAATATTCAGTTAGGCAATGTTCCACAAGGACAAATGATCCAGTTTAGTGGTGCAATTCAATCCATCTGTGGTACAGGTTCTGGCTGTCCGATTGCGATTATTTCGGGTGATAGTTCAGCTAAATTTGACTTGCAAATGAAAGCGACTGATGTGGCGAATGGCTTCAGGTTAAACAATTTTTACGCTGGCATCGAACCGACTGGCGTTGTTATTGGGAATAAAGGAACGTCTGGGAAAATGAACATTGGTTTAAATAATGTGATGTTAGGACGTGATGGTGCGATTGGCGCCAATACATTTAATGGTTTAGCAAATGGATCAATGGGAAGTTTTGGTGCGATTGGTGCTTCGGTTAAAGACTTAAAAATTAATGTGAGTAGCTTTTAGATTAAAAGATTTATCACTTTTCTCAAGTGATATAAAAATAATAAAGCAATCTAACCAAAAGAAATTTAGCCATAAAAAAACCCGCCTAAAGCGGGTTTTTTTATTTATGCTTTATTGAGAAATTTTAGCTTCTGCAATTTTAGCAATGATATCTTCTTTACTTAAATGCGTAGACTCAGCATCTGAACGGCCTTTATATTCAAGTGTTCCTGCATCCAAACCTTTTTCGCCAATGACGATGCGATGTGGAATACCCGTAATTTCGATATCAGAGAACTTAACGCCAGGACGCTCATCACGATCATCTAGAAGTACGTCATAGCCTGCAGCTTGCAATTCCTTATAAAGTGCTTCAGCAGCTTCAACGGTACGTGGTGATTTATGAGCATTCATTGGAACAATAGCCACATCAAAAGGTGCAATTGCAACAGGCCAAATAATCCCTTTGTCATCGAAGTTCTGTTCAATGGCAGAAGCAACTACACGGGTTACGCCAATTCCGTAACAACCCATGGTAACTGTGAAAGGTTTACCGTCTTTACCCAGTACTTTACAACCGAGTGCTTCAGAATATTTTTGACCCAATTGGAAAATATGGCCCACTTCAATACCGCGTTTGATTTGAATGGTACCTTTTCCATCTGGAGATGGGTCGCCTTCAACGACGTTACGTAAATCATAAACTTCAGTATAGGTCGCATCACGCTCCCAGTTTACGCCAGTCGCATGTTTGTCTGCTTCATTCGCGCCCGCAACGAAATCTGAAAGTATAGAAGCGGCACGGTCAACAATAACGGTTAAACCTTTTTCAACTAAACCTTGTGGGCCGATGTAACCAACAGTTAATCCTAGCGCTGCAATTTCTTCTTCTGTAGCGAAGCTCAGTGGTGATGCAATTTGAGGATGTTTTTCAGCCTTAATCTCATTGAGCTCGTGATCTCCGCGAAGAAACAACGCAACTACAGCAGGCTTTTGGCCTTTCTCAGCAGGAACACCTTGAACTAAAAGCGCTTTTACAGAATTTTTTGCTTCAGTGTTCAAGAAAGCTGAGACATCTGCAATGGTTTTTTGATTCGGTGTATCTACAATTTGTAATGCTTGTGTAGGCGCAGCACGTTCGCCAGTCAATATTGCTTCAGCCATTTCAACGTTTGCAGCATAATCAGATTCAGTTGAGAAGGCGATATCATCTTCACCGCTTGAAGCTAATACGTGAAACTCGTGCGAACCTGAACCACCAATAGAACCTGTATCTGCTTGTACTGGGCGGAAGTCTAAACCTAAACGTGTGAAAATACGGCAGTAAGCGTCATACATCACATCATAAGTTTCTTGAAGTGAGGCTTGATCCACATGGAAAGAATAAGCATCTTTCATGATGAATTCACGTGAACGCATCACACCAAAACGTGGACGAATCTCATCACGGAACTTGGTTTGAACTTGGTAGAAATTTGCAGGCAGTTGCTTACAACTTTTTAATTCATTACGCGCCATATCTGTAATGACTTCTTCGTGCGTAGGTCCAAGCACGAATGGATTATCATGACGATCTTTGAAACGTAAAAGTTCTGCGCCGTATTCAGTGTAGCGACCAGACTCTTCCCATAAGCTTGCGGGTTGCGTCACTGGCATCATTACTTGTAGTGATCCAGCACGATCCATTTCTTCACGTACGATCGCTTCAACTTTATTTAACACACGTACGCCCATCGGCAACCAAGTGTATAAACCTGAAGCCAATTTACGAATCATACCCGCACGGAGCATCAACTGATGTGAAATAACTTCAGCATCGCTAGGGGTTTCTCTTAACGTAGCAAATAAAAAGCGACTCGCGCGCATGAAAACTGTCCTAATAATTAGTGTTAAAGCATAAGATTATACGATAAAAAATGAGGTGACATTGAAAATGACACCTCATTACATTTGGTAAATATTATGACATGAATTTTCGTGCTTGACGTACCATAAAATTCTTTAAGTCATCTAAGTAGGTGAAAATTACAGGAACAACAACCAAGGTTAGTAATGTCGAGGTAATCACACCCCCAATGACAGCATGTGCCATAGGCGCGCTTTGTTCACCGCCTTCACCTAAGCCAAGCGCTAAGGGCACCATCCCCATGACCATGGCACTCGTCGTCATTAAAATTGGGCGTAGTCGTGTTTTACCTGCAGCCAGAATTGCATCAAAACGATCCTCTCCACGGTCCATGGCTTTTTTAATGAAATCAATCAATAAAATCGCGTTCTTGGTCACCAAGCCCATCAACATAATAATGCCGATAATAGAGAATAAGTTCATGGTTGAGTTGAACAAAAACAAGGCTAAAAACACTCCGATCAAGGATAATGGCAGAGAAGCCATAATCGCAGCAGGATGAATAAAACTGTTAAATTGTGAACCTAAAACAATGTAAATGAAGACGATAGAAAGCATTACGGCAGTCAAAGCATAGCCGATGGATTCTTCCATATCCGCATTTGCACCTTGTGTTTCAAAACCATAGCCCGCGGGCATATCGAAATTGGCTTGTAAGGCTTTAATGTCTTGACCAATATCACCTGCAGGTCGGCCAGACGTATTGGCTTCCACCATGACTTCACGCGCTAAATCTCGACGGTTAATCTGAGAAGCACCTAAACTTTCTTCAAAGGTCGCAACTGTGGCTAAAGGAATAAGAATAGGCTGATTGTTTTGATCCATTTTTTGTGATTTAAGATAAAGATTTTCAACATCACTGGGTAAGCTGCGTTGGTCATCTGCCAGTCTCAGATTGACGTCGTAGGTTTCACCTTTTTCATCTTTCCACGTGGTGATATTGTCACCTGCAAGAAGAGGGCGAATTACATTGGCAATTTGATTCACAGATAATCCGACATCATTCGCTAATAATCGATTTACATGTACTTCAAGCGTTGGTTTTGGTTCTTTGAGTGAACTTTCCAAATCGACAATGCCATCAATTTTCTCCATTTCAACCAAGAAGCGATCTGAAATTTTTTGAAGTTCATCTAATTCAGGACCTTTAATTGAAATCATGACAGGCTTTTGTCCACCAGACACTGTTTCGTCTGCTGAAGCAATCGATGTAATGGTAATGCCTGCAACAGACTGTAAGCGATCACGGAATTCATTCATGACCTCATTCAACGTCTGTGCTCTTTCTTGTCTTGGTGTGACTGAAACACGAATGCTGACATGGTTCTTACCACGGTCAGTCACACCATTGATCACACCGTATGTGTTTCGAACTTCAGGATGTTTCCGTAAAATCTCATCTACTTGTTTAAGTTTTGCTTGAGAGTAAGAGAGCGAAGCATCACCAGGGGTTTCAAATTTGACTCTGATCTCACCTTTATCTGGAACAGGAACAAACTCGCTACCGACCAGTTTAGACAACGCGAGTGCACCAAACAAAGAAGCAATTGCGATAGCGATGGTAATGAATCGAAATCTCAAGCTCAGTTTAAGGAGTTTTTCATAAACGATGGTGAGCTTATCTAAACGCGTAGAAATTGAATTAAAAAAGCGTTTTAAGCGGCCTGGTTTCTTATTTGGATCATGTTTTTCAGCCCAATGTGCGGATAGCATAGGATCGAGTGTGAAACTGACGAACATGGAAATCAGAACAGCTGTACTGACGGTGACCCCAAATTGATAGAAGAAGCGTCCAATAATTCCGTCCATAAAGGCGACAGGTAAGAAAACGGCGACAATGGTTAATGTAGTTGCTAGAACAGCTAGACCAATTTCTTTGGTTCCATCTAAAGCGGCAGTGACATGGTCTTTGCCCATATCAGCATGCCGAACAATGTTTTCTCGGACAACAATGGCGTCATCAATTAAAAGTCCAATACTGAGTGACAGTGCCAGCAATGTCATCATGTTAATGGTGAAACCAAAAATCCAGATGAATGTAAGTGTGCCCAGTAATGAAATAGGAAGCGTAAGTCCTGTAATGATCGTCGATCTAAAAGATCCTAGAAAAATCAGAACAATAAAAACCGCAAGTACACCACCCTCAGCAATTGTACGTGCCACGTCAGAGATACTGGCACGAATCCCTCTAGAGGTATCAACCACTACTTTTAATGTAGTTCCTTGTGGAAGTTGCTTTTCTATCCTATTTAATGCTTTGTAACTGGCATCTACAACATCAATCACATTAGAGTCAGAGCTTCTTAAAATGTCTAAAGCAACCGCAGTTTGACCATTAATGAATGCACTTGATTCTAATTCTGCTTGGCTATCATATATTTTAGCGACTTGTTTTAAGAAGATTGGTGTGTTGTTTTTAGTCGCAACAATCAAATCGCCAAAAGATTGCGGATGAATAACACGGGATTTTATTTCAACAACCAGTTCAGAATTGGATTGTTTGAGTGTTCCGCCTGGAACTTCAATATTTTCACTTTTGAGTGCGGTAATGACTTGGTCAACACCAATACCAAAACTATTTAATTTTTGAGGTTCAACTTCGATTCGAATTTGACGTTGTGAATCCCCCAGTAAATTAACCGTACCCACCCCAGTAACTGTTCGCAATTGCGGAACCACACGCTGATCTAAATATGAGCTCAAATCCTTTAAAGATAAATTGGTTGATTCAAAAACAATGGACATGATCGCACCTGAAGAGGGGTCATATCTTTCCACGATCGGATCTGATATTTCATCTCTAAACTCTGCGGTTACTGGTGCGATTTTATCTCGGATATCTTGTGCTGCTATCGTAGACGAAACATCGAGATTGAACTCAGTAATAATGGTTGAAAGGCCTTCGCTTGATTGCGATATGACCTGTTTAACACCAGAAATGGTATTAATTTGATCTTCCATTTTTTTAGTAATTTCAGATTCTACTGTTTCTGGCGAAGCCCCTGGATAAGTCGTGTAAATCACAACGAAAGGGAAATCGACATCAGGGAATTCTTCAACCCCCATCCGTTGCCAAGATGCCAAACCCAATACCATGAGACAAAACATCATCATGATCGTAAAAACAGGATATTTGACGCTAATCCGAGTAAGCCACATTGTTAAATTCCTGTTTATTTAGCTGACATAACCACTTTTTTATTAATATCGTCAGTGCCGAATTTTACGCGACTTATTAAGTCCTGCTCAGACAAGCCATTCACAAGAGCGATATTTTGATGCGACTGTTGATCTAAAACTTGAACAAAAACTTGTTGAACTTTTTGATTGCGAATCACCCAGACATAAGGTTTATTTTGAATATCTTGAATCGTATCGAGTGGAATTTGTTGTCCAGTAATTGTATTTGAATGCAAAATTGCACCTTCAACAAACGCACCAATACTAAGTGAGTTAATGGCTTGGTTTGGCGTTGCAAAAAATTCAATTTGACGGCTGGCCTGATCAGCGATAGGGGAAATACGTTTTAAGGTCGCAGTCAGCTTTTGTGGATTACCTTGAATTTGGTAGTCAATCTGATTACCAATCTGAAGCAAAGCTTGTTGTTCTGACGGAAGTTTGGCTTGGATTTCTAATTGTGTTGGATCAATGATCTCAAATAAGGTTTGACCAGCAGCGACTGTCTGGCCTGGGTCGACTTGTCTTACGGTAATAACACCCGATATTGGACTGCGAATAATACCATCTTGGTTCGCTTTGAAAGAAATATCGACACTTGATTGTTGAGCCTTCACATTTTCTAGCTGTGCTTTGTATTCAACTTGGCTTTGTTCATATTCAACTTTAGAAATAAAGCCCTGATTCAAAAGTCTTCTTTTACGTTCAACCATATTTGCTGCTTGCTGAGCTTGTGCCTGCGTTGCTGCTAAATTTGCTTGGGATTGAGCCAGACGAGCTGCATTATCTTGGTTATTCAGTTGAACTAAAATCTGACCTTTATTCACAGTTTGACCGACAGATACATTGACCTGACTGGCTGTTGCCGTGACTTGGGCTTGAATTGAACTGCGGTTTACGGCACGAATTGTTCCAGAAAAAGCCGCGCGTTGTACAGTTTTACCTTGCTTAACGGGAACGACATCTTGTTGAATTAATTCTATTTGTTGATTTTTTTTAGAATCATCTGCCACTTGAGCTACTTCTTTTTGGCATGCAGACAAGCTGATACACAAACATAGAGTAAAAGAGGGAACTAAAAAATAAGATTTTAAAACTCTAGGTGGCATAGATGTCATGCTAATTGTCCTTAAAAATAACGATAATCCCTGTTTATTCAAAGGTTTTTAATCGTTTTATAATTGTGTCGTATTGTGCTTGTGTATTGCGATAGTTTGTTTGTAAAGAATCAATATTTTTTTTCATTCCTTGAATATTTTGATTATTTAACATTAAGTTTTTTTTCAATATAGCAGGAACTGAATTTCCCTGTGATTTTAATGTGTTTTCTTGTTTTTTGAGCAGCAAGTAATCATTCTGAGTTCGATTTAACTGCTTTTCTTGCATTTGAATTTTTTTGGTCAAACTTTCTAATGCATCGTTACGTTTTCTTTGAGCCATTTGGCTTGAACCATAGGCTTGTTTTAATTTTAAATCTTCCTGATTTTGTATGGCGAGTCGAGTTCGATTAGAAGATTGACTATTTTCTCTAGCATCATTAAATGCAGCATTTTTCTTCAGCACTTGCATATTTTTATCAAGTGTTTCGTAGCCATATCTAATATGTTCAGATGACACGGAACCACTGATATTCATCACGCCATTTTTATCATAATACCGATACCATGTTGCTTGGTTTGGCCCTTGTTTTGATAGCGTTTCTGTAGATATAAAAATAGACAACCCTATTGAAAAGACATAAACTATTTTTAACAAAAAATCTGACAGTGTAATATTAATAGATGGTGTCGTTTTTTTTATCATACAGATTAACCTAAGTCATTTAATTTTTTGTATTTAGATACATTGTAAGATTTTAAAACTGTTTAATAAATACTGTTTAATAAATAAGTGTATAAAAAAATTAAAATGATTTAAAAAAATAAATTTTCGGCAAGTTTAAAATGATTTATATCAATAGGCTTTGATCGAAAAAGATAGTAAAATTACATTGCTAAATCATCAATATATGTAAAAAGTACTCAACTTAACGAAATACAATTATCTTGGAAGGATGATCATTAAATGGAAGATAACTCAAAGGGTCTCAAAGTAATGGTTATTGATGACTCAAAAACCATTCGTCGGACAGCTGAGACATTATTACAGCGTGAAGGATATAACGTGGTTACTGCTGTTGATGGTTTTGAAGCATTGTCAAAGATTGCTGATGCGAATCCAGATATTGTATTTGTCGATATTATGATGCCTCGTTTAGATGGTTATCAAACCTGTGCGCTTATTAAAAACTCTTTAAACTATCAACATATTCCTGTGATTATGTTGTCGAGTAAAGACGGTTTATTTGATCAAGCAAAAGGACGAGTTGTTGGCTCTGATGAATATTTAACTAAACCATTTAGTAAAGATGAATTATTAAATGCAATTCGTAATCATGTGACGTCTTAAGTCTGATTATTGGGGAAGTAAATGGCGCGTATTCTTGTTGTTGATGACTCACCAACTGAAATGTTTAGATTTAAAGAAATATTAAATAAAAATGGCTTCGATGTTTTAGAAGCTTCGAACGGTGCTGATGGTGTAACCATTGCGCAAGCTGAACTTCCAGATTTGGTCTTAATGGATGTGGTTATGCCTGGCGTAAATGGCTTTCAAGCAACACGTCAGATATCTAGAGGAACAGAGACCAAACATATTCCTGTGATTATTGTGAGCACGAAAGATCAGGATACCGACTTGGTTTGGGGGAAAAGACAGGGTGCTGTTGATTATTTAACAAAGCCTATCGATGAAAATCAATTGGTTATTGTGATTAATCGATATTTAAATATGGAATAAAAAATGGCAGCCAATGGTTTTATTGAATTACTTCGGTTGTCTAAACGCGGTAATACTAATTACTCAAATATCGATAGTCATGAGAACATCTGGTCTGGTGTGGGTTTTGAAATACTCGGTCAATATTTTGTTGCGCCATTGGGTGAAGTTTCTGAAGTGATTTATCCCCCTTTATGTACGCCGATTCCGAATGCTCAATTTTGGGTCAAGGGTTTGGCTAATATACGGGGAAAATTATTATCAGTCACGGAACTCGCTAGTTTTATTACTGAACAAGATGTACCAAGTCATGATGCTCAGAAAGTCATTTGTATTCTTCAAAATGAGCATTATGTTGGATTGGTTGTAGATCGTGTACTGGGGATTCAACATTTTCAAAAAAACAGTTTTTTTTCAAATAACAATGAATTAGATGAAAAAATTAAGTTATATTGTCACGGTTATTTTCCACGACAAAATTTGAAATGGAATATCTTTTTAAATAGCAAATTGTTGAATGATCCGCGATTTTTAAATGCCTCAAAATATAGATAATGCGTAGACAGAATAGTTTTATTGGAGAAATTGGATGAGCTATCAAGATAACAAAAAAAAATCAAAGGATATTGGTAGCAAGGAAAAGCCCAATTTAATCTCTACAATAAAGTTTAAAATTGAGCAATTTTCTCAACTCTTTGGAGATACAGATCAAACCAAATCATATCTACAATTGGGTGCGATCAGTTTATTTATTTCATTTTTAATTTTAATTTACTTATTTTATAGTGTGCCGCGTAGTAATGACCTTACACGTAGTTTAGGGGAGTTAAGATTACTCTCACAAACGATTTCTCGTCAGACTGCAGATGCAGTATCAACTGGGAATAAAGAATCATTTACAGCCTTAGCAAATTCACAAAAAAAGTTTGAAGAAAATTTTGAGACAGTCAGTGATATCCATTCAAATAATGATGATTTAAAAAATGTGGCTTCGATTTGGAGCAAAGTTTCTAAAGATGTTGATCTCATTACCGCACAACAAAATAAAATCGTAGAACTGAATAAAACAAATAGTTTAATTGCCACACTCATGCCAAGTATTCAGACAGAATATAATTTACTGGCTGAGGATATGGTGAATGCGAATATACCAAGTAGTCAAGTTGTCGTTGTTAAAAACCAAGCATTTATCGCTGAACGTATTTACAGATCGATTGGTGCAATTGTCAGTGGGCAGGGCGATACGCAAAAAACCACAGATGAGTTTAAACAAGATATTGAGACTTTCGGAAATTATTTGAATGCTCAATTGAAGGGTAATAGTCAGCTCAATGTATCTCGTTTCCAAAATGAAGAAATGCTTGAAACCCTAACAGCCATTCAATCTGAATATAACCAAATTGTAAAATCAGCATCTCACTCTATTCTCAATAATTCAGCTCAAATTGTTCAGGTGGGACAAGCCAGCAATGAAATCTCGACGCAATCAGATCAACTTCTTGAAGGTTTAAATGCGCTTTCAAGCAGTTCGGTTTGGAAAGTGATTGTTCCAGGCCTGCTGTTACTCATCGCATTAAGCGCTTTGATTTATAGTGTGATCAAGCTATTAACGTTTAAAAGAAAATCAGATCAAATTCGCGTATTAAGACTTGAAGAAGAAAATGTACGTAATCAGAATGCGATTTTTAGATTGCTGGATGAAATTGGGGACTTGGCTGAGGGTGATTTAACGGCATATGCGACTGTATCGGAAGATTTTACTGGCGCAATTGCAGATTCCATTAATATCGCAATTGATCAACTTAAAGATTTAGTCTCACGTATTAATGATGCTTCCCAAGAAGTGGCTCAATATACCCAAAATACGCAAAGAATCACCAATCAACTTGTTGAATCTTCCGAACTCCAAGCTCAAGAAATTTCGGGAGCATCTGCTGCGATTAATGAAATTGCTTATGCCATTGATCACGTCTCATCAAATGCAGCTGAATCTGCTGAGGTTGCTCAACGTTCAGTTCAAATTGCCTCTAATGGTGCTGAAGTTGTTAATCGCTCGATTGAGGGTATGGATACAATTCGTGAGCAAATTCAAGACACATCCAAGCGAATCAAACGTTTAGGTGAATCTACTCAAGAAATTGGTAATTTTGTATCTTTAATTAATGATATTGCAGATCAAACCAATATTTTAGCATTGAATGCGGCTATTCAGGCTTCAATGGCTGGTGAAGCTGGGCGAGGTTTTGCAGTGGTTGCAGATGAAGTTCAGCGTTTGGCTGAGCGCTCAGCGGCGGCGACCAAACAAATTGAAACATTGGTCAAAACCATTCAATCTGACACCAATGAAGCTGTGATATCCATGGAGCAAACCACTTCTGAAGTTGTTCGTGGTGCGAATTTGGCGAAAGATGCAGGGGTGGCTCTAGATGAAATTCAATTTGTATCGAATAGTTTAGAAAAGTTAATTGCGAACATTTCTGAATCATCAAAATTACAGTCCGCTTCAGCAGGTCAGATTGCAAATACAATGAATGTGGTTCAGCAATTTACAACACAAAATACCAGTGCGGCTTTTGATACTGCACGTTCAGTATCTGAGTTGTCGAAAATGGCAGATTCTTTAAGAGACTCAGTTACCAACTTTAAATTGCCTGAGTGATTTTTTGTTTTTAGGTGTTGTCTATTCATAGGCAACAATAGGCATTTTGAGATTATATAGTCTTATGTTCTGTAATTGGATTACAGAGGATAAGTCGGTTGGTTGGAGTCTCTTGAATAGAGACGAAGCATAGAAGCCAAATTATGAAAGAAATATTAAAAAATTTAGTTGAAACAGTCTCTTTACCTGAAGATCGGTATATTGATTTAGAAAACCTGACGTTTTTCGTGGAAGAAATTTACGACATTCTTGAGGTATTAGCTCCACTGATTTCACAGTGGTCAGATGCTAAAGATCAAGAACAGATACTGATCACGATTCGACGAAATTTTCATACTCTGAAAGGTTCAGGCCGAATGGTGGGTGCTTTTTCATCGGCTGAACTTGCATGGACGGCAGAAGATCTATTAAACAGAGTGATCGCTAAAAATTTAGCATTAAGTCATCAAGTCCAAGACTATATTCAACTGGTCGTTAATCTTTACCAACATAAGATTGTAAAAGATTTAGAAAATGCACAACCTATCAGTTTTGATTTACGACCATTTATATTAATAGGTCAACGTTTGCAACATAGTACTCATCTCGAGCCTGTACTCAAAGAGATGCTAGCGCTAGGGCTGAGTGTGGATGGTTATAACGCAGCATTGGATTTTGAGCATTTAGACTTTGAACGTTTAGATTCTGAAAATTTAGATACACCAAGTTTAGATACATTATGCTTAGATTCAGAACTAATAGATTCAGAGCTAAGAGGTTCAGCGTCAAAAGATTCAGCTTCGATAGTTTCAAAATCATTCGAGAATGCAATAAAACCTGTTTTAAAAAAACAGCAAGGATATGAACCAACGTCTATCATTTTTCCAAAAGAAAACAAACAAGAGGCTTTAAATCAAAAAGCATCGAATCCAGCTTTATTAGATCAGGATGATAAAGTTACTGATGAAGTCTTTGAAATATTTGTAGAAGAAGCCGAAGAGCATCTCCAATATATCGATCAATTTGTTTTGGAAGAACAGCATACGCCAGATCAATATAATCGTTTATCTCGTGCTCTACATACGCTTCGTGGTAGTGCCGCGATGGCAGATGTGAAAGAAATATCAAGAGCAAGCGGTCAAGTCGAGCAACTTTTAAAAGCAGTTCTGAATGAAAATGCGGATGCTGGGTTTAATGAAAATGCGTTGTTGATCCATTATATGGAATATGTGCGTGACTATTTACACTTATTAGATTTAGGCCAGCATCATTCTGATCAAGCTCATCTGATGAAACAACGTTTTGAAGAGGCTTGTAATCGTTATAATTTCCAAGTCGTAGAATTAGACCATCCTCAGACCATCAAAAATTTGATGTCTACATTGGTTAATTTAGGCATTGATCAGTTATTGGATGCTGAATTTAGATTCAGTGAGTTGAATACAAGTGAGTATCCTCATTATTTCAAGATATTGGCTACACAAGCTGAAACCTTAATTCATCACAGTGATCATAAAGCGATTGAAGGTATTCATGAATATAGTGTTGCACTGAAATCTCGTTATGACGCCGTTTTAAATCATCCTGAACTATTAAATACGATTAAAATTATCAAACTGTTTGATCAAGTTCATCAGGAGTTTATTCATCTCTTTGATATTCTGGCTACCGGACAGCGGGTTACACTCAGTCAGCATGCTCAAGCACTCATGACTCAGTTGGAAAAAGCGATTAAAGCGGAAATTGCGAATCCAACCTCAAATGTTGATGTTGCTCAAAAACAAAGTACTGAATCAAGCATTAAAAAAGAGATTGTAAAACCTGAGGTTTTGATCGTAAAGAAATTAGATCTTTCCAGAGAGCTTGAAACGCTGGTTGAAAAACCAAATTTGAATTATTTCTCTAAATTGCTACAAGCTGATAAACATCTGATTGATTCAAATCAAACAATACGAAAATTTGATGAAGATGTGCTGGTCTTTTTTATAGAAGAGGCCGAAGAACTGCTTGTTGAGATGGACCATGAATTAAACCAACTCATGGAAAATGTAGCATCGCCATCTGCCATTAATACACTAATGCGTCATTTGCATACGTTGAAAGGCGGTGCAAACATGGTTCAAGCTGAGCATTTGGGCTTAATTTCGCATGAGTTAGAATCAATTTATGAGCTATGTGCTCATAAAGTACTGAGCTTAACGACTGAGTTGGTGCAGACGCTTAGATTGGTACATGATAATTTATCCGAGCGTATTCAAACAATTCAGACCGATCAGATTGATTATCCAGCACATAATGCCATCGCCTTAATACAATATCTGGTGCAACCAGAAGCAAACTTGCTTCCTGAATTAATATCAGATGTAAATACAGCACCGGTCGACACCACTGCTGTAGAAAGTACGGCGCAGGAGTTAGATGCTCAAGCGGTCAAATCTGCAGCTCAATCACTTAAAAAAGGTGATAACGTATTCGATATTCTGATTGCAACTGAAACAGATACAACGCCATCTGCTACAAATGCAGATAGCGTTGAAGCAATTGCGCAAGCGAATTTTGTAGAAGAGGCTGAAGATTTAATCTCTGAAGCTCAAGCATTGTTATCTCAATGGGTTGAAGAACGTTTAAATCGTAGTCTTTTACTCCAATTGCAACGGATTGCGCACAGTTTAAAAGGGGGCGCGAAGATCGCAGGTTTAACATCTGTGGCAGAAATCTCACGTTCTCTTGAAAATTCTTTTGAAGCATTTGCAATTCGAAGCTTTAACTCTCCTGAATTTGACACTGTATTAAACTCTGCTTTTGAATGGTTAAAAGCTGCAATTCTAGAGAGGAATGAAGACGGTTTTTCTCTACTTAAGGCTGATTTAGATAAAATTCATCAGAGTGAAATCACAAGCACATCCAATGAGTCTCTGACTCATGCTCATTTATTCTCAGCAACTCATATCACAGAGAATATTCAGGGTGATGGCACTGAGCCACCATCGATGATGGGAGAGTGGGATAAATCCAATGAAGTGGAAAATAGTGAGGAAATGATTCGTATATCGACTGATTTGATCGAAAAAATGATCGATCTATCAGGAGAGAATGCAATTAACCGCTCACGTATCGAAATGGATTTGAATCAACTCGGTCATACGCTCACAGACATGGAATTGGCGATAAAACGTTTAGCCGATCAGCTGCGACGAATGGATGGTGAGTTAGAGTCTCAAATACATGCAAAGTACGACGCTTCAAAAGCGCGTAATCGAGATTTTGATCCTTTGGAAATGGATCAATATTCTTCATTAAATGAGTTGTCAAAATCACTAGCAGAATCTGCTTCGGATTTGGTTGATTTTAAGTCAACGATTGCTGAAAAAATTAAAGATACAGAAGGTGTTCTTTTACAACAATCCCGTATTCAGGCTGAACTTCAAGAAGGACTGATGCGCGCAAGATTAGTGCCTTTTTCGCGATTAGTGCCCAGGTTACAGCGTTTAGTGCGTCAAGTGTCGATGACTTTAAATAAGCCAGCCGAGCTATTGGTCAATAATACAGAGGGCGAACTAGACCGAACGATTCTAGATAAGCTAATTTCTCCATTAGAGCATATGTTAAGAAATGCATTGGATCATGGTATTGAGCCGGCAAATGAGCGAATTAAACGGAATAAGCCTCTGAATGGTAAAATCGAGCTGGATATTCGTCGTCAAGGTTCAAATATTTTAATTGCCTTTACTGATGATGGAAAAGGGATTGATGCCAATAAAATCAGAACGAAAGCTATTGATTTAGGGTTAATGCACGAAGAACAAAATCTGAGTGATGAAGAGGTTTTACAGTTTATTTTCCATCCTGGTTTTTCAACAGCAGAAAAAATTACACACATCTCTGGCCGGGGTGTGGGCTTAGACGTTGTACTCAGCGGAATCAAATCACTCGGTGGCCAAGTTTCAGTGACATCATCATTGGGCCGTGGATCGACCTTTACCATTCAAGTGCCCACTTCTGTCGCTGTAAGCGATGCCTTGATGGTTAAGGTAGCAGATCAGCAATTTGCCATTCCACTTTCACAGATAGAACGAATTGTACGCATTGAGTCAGCTGCTTTGGCGCAATATTTTACAAGTCGTAAAGAATATTTTGAGATTGATAGTCAGCGTTGTAAGCTGCGCCATTTGGCTGAGTTTATCGGACAAAAGACCCCAGACTTGAGTGGTTTAGGACATTCATTGCCAGTATTGCTGATCAAAGGCAATATGGGGAAAACAACAGCGCTAGTGGTTGATCAATTGATTGGATCACGCTCTCAAATTGTGATGAAACCGATAGGTGAGCAATTTGTTAAAGTTGATGTGGTTGCTGGTGCGACTATTCAGGCTGACGGGCAAGTGTGCTTGATTTTAGATGGGCAGCAGATTGCGCGTCATATTCAAGTTAGTCGACGTGAAATGGTCAAATCCAAAGATAGAGAGAAAATTAATCTGGATGAACGACGTCGTTTGATTATGATTGTTGATGACTCGGTGACAGTCAGAAAAGTAACAACACGTGTGCTTGAACGTCATGGATATGATGTGATTACCGCGAAAGATGGCGTGGATGCAATTGAGCAATTAGAAGGTATAAAACCCGATTTGATGCTGCTCGACATTGAAATGCCACGTATGGATGGTTTTGAAGTTACCAGTATCGTGCGCCATCATCAGATTCATCAAAAATTACCGATTATTATGATTACTTCTAGAGTGGGGGATAAACATCGTGACCGTGCATTGAGTCTCGGGGTGAATCACTATATGGGCAAACCTTTCCAAGAAGCACAGTTATTAGAAAATATTGAAGCCGCATTAAAAGTGGAATAGATGATGAATCATATTGAAAAGCGTACTCAAGCAAGCCAATCCTCAACGCAGGAAACTACACAGCAATTAGGACGACAAATAACACGGGAAACAACACAGGAGTTGCGTGATTTATTGGCGCTCTCAACAGGCTCTATAGATGCGTATATTATAGAGTCATTCGCTAAAGTTCCGATGTTATTGCCTCAAAATATTGTTTTAGCTGCACTGGATAGCGCAACAAACGTTGAGTATGTTCAATGGCATGAGGATCGACTTCCTTTGTTGAATATGACTGATCCAGCGCTTCTAAATGGAGTTGCATTAGTGATTGAGTCAGAGCATAGCCAACAACGATTTGCGCTGTTGTCTAAGACCATGCCGAAAGCGATACGAATTCGTATTTCGGATATGATTGATGATGAAACACAGCCTATTTTAGATTTAAGTATCAAGCATTATGTGCGTATTGGTGAAGAAATTTATCATGTGCCTGATATGAAGTATATTGAGAATCAGCTGTTTTCAAAATGATATCTTAAGGCATAGAGATGTAATACAAAGGCTAGAGAAAATATTAAGAACATATAATAAATTAACTTTCTAAGCTGCTTTGTCTTCAAAAAAAATATGAAAAAAGGGATGCGCTGGCATCCCTTTTATTAAAATGTATTTTGATCATTAAGCCAATAATTCAACTAAAATTTGCTC
The DNA here is from genome assembly GCA_018883945.1 of Candidatus Acinetobacter avistercoris. Classification (GTDB taxonomy): domain Bacteria; phylum Pseudomonadota; class Gammaproteobacteria; order Pseudomonadales; family Moraxellaceae; genus Acinetobacter; species Acinetobacter avistercoris. The sequence goes on along the minus strand of JAHLFF010000288.1, from coordinate 3,940 downwards.
ATAAATCTCAGCCAAAGGTTCTAGCTCGGCAATGTTTACGTTTTCGTTTACTTGGTGAATTGTGGCGTTTAGAACACCGAGTTCGAGTACCTGAGCGCCAGTAGGGGCAATAAAACGACCATCAGAAGTGCCGCCACTGGTAGAAAGCTCAGTTTCTGTCCCTGTGACATTGCGAATTGCATTTTTAGCGGCATTCACCAGTTCACCGACTGGAGTAAGAAAGGGTAGGCCTGATAATGTCCATTCAATGTCATATTCAACATTGTGGCGATCTAAGATTTCTATCGTACGCGCTTTTAGTTCTTCTGCTGTTACTTCAGTTGAATAACGGAAGTTGAATAGAGTGTTCATCGTACCCGGCACGACATTAGTTGCACCTGTACCCGCATTAATATTTGAAACTTGAAACGTTGTCGCAGGGAAGTATTCATTACCATTGTCCCAAACGGTCTCGCAAAGCTCTGCTAATGCCTTAGATGCGGTGTGAATCGGGTTGATAGCAAGATGAGGATAAGCAACGTGGCCTTGTTTGCCTTTCACTGTTAAGTTTGCATTTAATGATCCGCGGCGGCCATTTTTAACAATATCACCCAAAGTATTGGTACTCGAAGGCTCACCCACTAAGCACCATGTCATTTTTTCTTGACGAGCTTCTAAGGTTTCAACGACTTTGACTGTGCCATTGATTGAAGGGCCTTCTTCGTCAGAAGTGATTAAGAATGCGATAGAGCCTTTATGATTCGGATGCTTTGCAACAAACCGCTCTGATGCAACGACCATTGCAGCCAACGCTGTTTTCATGTCAGCACTACCACGGCCATATAATTTCCCATCCCGAATTTCAGGTGCAAATGGATCTGAATTCCAGGCATCTAAATTGCCTGTAGGAACGACATCGGTATGACCTGCAAAACAAAAAACGGGTGCATTCGAACCACGACGTGCCCAAAGATTATCTACGTCTTCAAATCGCATATTTTCAATATTGAACCCAATCTTGGATAAACGATCAGCCATAATATTCTGACAGCTGTGATCAATCGGTGTCACTGACGGTTGGCGTAAAAGTTGAAGACTTAAATCTAAGGTTGCAGAGTGCGTCATGGAGAGATATCAAATAGTCAAAGTGCTTCTATAGTAATGTAAGTTTTGATTTTTATGAAATGCAAATAACGGAAGCTAAAGGTTTATAGAATGAAGCTAAAGATTTATTGAATTCTGAATAGTTTAAGGCTGTACGATGTTTATTTTATTATTGATATTTTACTATTCATTCAGTCATAAAAAAGCCCGATCTAAGATCGAGCATTTTTTACATCATAACGAATTAGTTTTTGCGAATTTCGTTAGAAGTTTTTTCAGCAGTATTTGTTACAGTTTCCCCAGCTTTAGAAACGTCTTTACCGACACCTTTAAAGGTATTACAACCCACTAAGGTGAAAGTTAAAACAAGCGAAACAGCTAATAATTTTTTCATCATCATCTCCAAATTGTAATTTATTTTGATGTGTCACTAGAATAAAAATTAATCACCAATATAAATATGAGAGTTTTATTATTCTAATGTGAATCTGTGTATTTAAGTTGCGTGAAAATTACATGAATTCTACACAGTGATATAAGAGATTGGCTTGACGAAACATATAATCATGATTTGTATCAAAGTTACGATATAAACCACTACACCACCAACGGGCATTTGCTGAGCTTTGCTCTAAGTTTGGACAAATCCATTCTTGGCGTTCAACACGATAATAGTTGTTTAAACAATCATACCCCCAATGACCTATTCTACGTTTAGGGTTGATCCAATGCGGGAGTTGTTGAGGGTCGTTTAAATTTTTGTTGGGCGTTTTTAGATAATGATTTTTCGTTAAATACAATTGTCCTTTGAGTACAGCAAAACGTTGCTCAATAATATGTTGTTGAGCAGAATGGAATTGAAACTGTTTTTGCGTAAAGTGATTCAGTTTTCTACTTAAAGTATCGGTTCTATTCAATCCATACCAATGTGCTAAAGCATCATCTATCTCAGAAAGATAAAACTTCAATGCGACTTCCCAGTGTTCAATCTGTTGTGTTTTTTGATTGAGAACAATGAAGTCTAATTCTCCAAGTGTATTTTTACCTTCGATAATCTGAATACTATGACCCAGTAAGGTATAAGCATGGTAGGTGTCGTCAAGCAGCCAAAACCATAATAAATGTTCGAATCTTAATCCGAGTCGAGTGCTTTTGAGTTGCCCCAGAAATTGCAGAAGCGTTGTTGGGTCTTGGTCTAACTGCAATAAACGAGTTTGATAATGAGCAAATTGAGACTGCCAAAAGTGATCATCATGTAACTTAAATTCATGAATAAGTTTTAACTCTTCAGGAATGGCGCGGATTATATTTGGACTGGCGATACAAAAGGCGAGTTGTCTTACGATTGGATGTTTAAATTGCAGCCAAGGTTCATAAAACACAGTCATGCTAGACGCCTTTTCGTTGAGGGTTAAATGAATTGAATATAAATTATCAAATAGTAAAAGCTATAAATGCATATATAATGATGCCATTCATCTGAATGAGTTGCAGAATGAGAATATTGTTTTGGCGCAGCCTAGTGGTATTTTTTATCGTCCTAGGTTTTATTGGCGCAATTTTGCCGGGTATGCCAACGACTGTTTTTCTTATCCTTGCCGCATGGGCAGCCTCCAAAGGGTGGCCGCAAATGGATGCATGGTTACTCAACCATCCTAAATACGGAGCGACACTTAGAAACTGGCGTGAACATGGCACAGTGCCACGCAAAGCCAAGTGGTTAGCCAGTCTAATGATGTTGGTAAGTGGCGTAATCATGTTAATGACGAATGCACCTATTCTGGTCAAAGTGTTTACTGACTTAACGATGCTCATCGTCGCTATTTGGTTATGGACTCGTCCTGAACATAGTACATTAAATCAAAGCAAAACAACGGAGCAATAATTTGAGATTCACCACTTCAAACGAGTTGCGATCAAACAGCGTTTTTGCAAGATTTGGTTGTAATGAAATTTAACTATAATGAATCTTCGTTGTAATCAATGATTTTCTAAGGACCGATATATGTTTTCAATTGATCAAGCGGATGTCGTGATTGATTTGGCTTCGCAAACTTTATCATTACCAAAGAAAAATAAACTTTATTCTATATCGAGCGGTCTTAATGGTATAGGTGAAGAAGAAAACTCAGGTAAGACGCCTCGAGGCTGGCACAAAATTGAAAAAAAGATTGGTGGTGAAATGCCACTGAATGCTGTTTTTAAAGGACGGCAGTGGACAGGGGAGATTTATGATGCAGAATTGGGTCAATCTCATCCTGAACGAGATTGGATATTAAGTCGAATACTCTGGTTAAGTGGTTTGGAAGTTGGTTTTAACCAAGGGGAAGGCTGCGATACTTTTAATCGATATATTTATATTCATGGAACACCAGAATCTGAACCCATGGGTATTGCAAAATCACATGGATGTATTCGAATGCATAACGCAGAAGTTCAAGAAATTTATGAACTCTTGAATGAGGGTGATTTAGTTTACTTGTCAGAATAGTGGACAAGAGATTAAAAATCTTAATATTTTTAGAATTATGGCGATATTTATTTTAAAAAAAATGAAGATAAATAGCCAAAAAATATACAAAAAACAGCTTTATTTGCTGAAATGATCTATTTTTTAATCATTCAAACTGAAAAACACCGATTCCTATTGAAAAGCGTTTGACAGTCCCTGAGGATTCTCTATAATGCACCACACAAACGATGAAGTCGTAAAGGGCGCTTAGCTCAGTTGGTAGAGCGTCTGCCTTACAAGCAGAATGTCGGCGGTTCGATCCCGTCAGCGCCCACCAAGTCTTTACGTTAAATGTTTTAAGTGCAGCGGTAGTTCAGTTGGTTAGAATATCGGCCTGTCACGCCG
>JAHLFF010000037.1 GCA_018883945.1 Candidatus Acinetobacter avistercoris | reverse complement strand
TTCCATGTAAAACCAAGCACTAGCCCTACGTCACTTTAGCCAATTTTCTAATCCAGGATCCGGCACATGCCGGGATTTTTTTGTCACACACCACGCATCTAACGATGACAACCTTCAAACCCTTATGTGGTAAGGTTTTGGGTAGTTATTTTGTGTGTTAGAAAGCTGCGCAGCAAAAAGCCCATTTTTTAGAATAAGTTATTGATTTTATTTATTAATTATCTGCGCTCCTCTCTGTGCTCAAAAAACTAATAAAAACGCTCTAAGTAGTTGTTACTTAATGGAAAATAGGGTGCGCACCTATCTGCGCTCGAAAAATGAAAAAAAAGAGCATAAGTTATTAATATATATAAATAAACACCCTGCGCAGTTAATGAAAAATAAGTTTGCGCAGGTAAAAGCCATAAAAACAGCATAAGTTATTGAAAATTAATTAAAATAATCTGCGCACTTTTCGATAAGCAACAAAATTGTCAATTCGGTCAATTTAATAAACTATACATGACGTATTTGTTAGAAGTTTAAACCTGTAAAAACCACTCAGTTAATAGATTTTAAACGAGGCTTTAGAGCCTAAACTGAATTCTTATTTTAGGCGTTAAAAGGAGTTAAAAAATTGAGAATATTCAATATCACAGAGTTCTTTATCTATTTTCTACAAAAGTTCCAAAAATGGACCTTCTTCAATATTCAAGTGATGAAGTTTAAGAGAAGATAGTGAGAAATCTAATTCCAGGAATTGTAATGAGCACTCATATCACCACTACGGAAAATACAATAATGTTTCCGAAGGCTTGCACCCTTTGTCAATCAAGAAAAAATGTACTGCTTTTTGCAGGACTGTTGGTATGCGATCAATGCCAGGAAAACATCAAGCTCACGAATCCAGGCACATTCTCGGCCAATAATGCGCTTGAACAGAAAGCCCAGGATTAACCTGGGCTTCGTATAAGAGATTTTATGTTAAAATAGTATTGTTATAAATTCTAACTAGTATAATTAGGTTATTAAAAATTATATGGATACTTTTTAAAAATGAAATTTTACAACGTAGTTTTAACTTTTGCTTTGCCTTTAATTTTTTTAGGTTGCGATAGCTCTACACAATCAACTTTATCGAATGAAAGTCCTGCGGAAACTTCTAGAACTGCAATTCCAATGTCTGATGAAAGTGAAAATGGTCGCTACTTTTTACTTACGCGTATTAGTGAAGATGGTGTTGAAAAAATTACATATACTCGTTTAGGCTCGGAAAATGATGTGTATGGAAAGATGGAAATTAAGTGTTCAAAAAATTTAATTCGGAAGGTCTCAACAGAAGATGCTAATTCCTTAGATTCATTAGATCTGGGTGACTGGTACACACCGACTCCAGATTGGACTGATAATGATATAGTCACATTTATTTGTAGTTAGAAATTTAGGGGGGATATTAGGGTGAAAAATTCTGTAGGATTCTTGCTCAGTACGATTTTATTATGTGGATGTTCTGATAATGCTGAAAATGAAGTTGATGTTTGGAGTAATAAGTCCTCAACAATGGAAGCATGTCTCAATAGCATAAAAAAAGAAACAACAGGCTATAACCTAAAAATTTCTACAGATACTCCAGAAAAAGTTTCTGGATCATTAAATGGCGATATAAATTTAATTTTTTGGTGTGAAAAAAAAGAAACTGGATCTGAGGGTACTTACTATGAAGGTGTATTTAGTTTGTATAAAAATAAAAATAAAAATTAAATTGTACTAGCTCAAACCTGATCTGACAGTTACCCATTTTTTATTGTGCCTGTCAGGTTAATTTTGAGCTAAATTCTTCTCAGCCCAAATCCGTTTTCCATCAAGTAAAGTTTCAAGTGGTGTACGACCACACCACATTTTTCCTTGATGAGTCCGTTCAGTATTATAGAATTTCAGCCAATCGTCTAGATCAACTTGTAATTCTTCCAGTGAGCTATAAAGCTTCTTCCTAAACGTAATTTGATAGAACTCCTGCAAAATCGTCTTATGGAAACGCTCACATATACCATTTGTTTGCGGGGAAGCTGCTTTTGTCTTCGTGTGATCAATATCATTGACTGCCAGATACAATTCATAGTCATGTTGTTCTACCTTACCGCAATACTCAGTACCTCTGTCTGTGAGGATGCGAAGCATTGGTAAGTCCTGAGATTGATAGAATGGCAACACACGATCATTGAGTAAATCAGCCGCTGTAATCGGTGTTTTTGTTGTATAGAGCTTGCAATGAACGACCTTGCTATAAGTGTCGATGAATGTTTGTTGGTAGATTCGTCCAACACCTTTGAGATTCCCGACATAAAAGGTGTCTTGCGCGCCTAAATAGCCTGGATGAGCTGTTTCGATTTCACCACAAGCAACGTCATCCTCATGCTTACGTTCAAGTGCCGCAATCTGCTGATCATTTAATTCAATACCATCCTGTGCCACTTTAGCCTCAAGTGCTTTTAAACGCTTCTTAAAGTTTTCTAAATCATGACGAAGCCATATAGAGCGAACCCCACTCCCTGAAACGAATACACCCTTCTTGCGTAATTCATTACTAGTACGGTGCTGACCATATGCGGGATATTGAATTGCGAAATCAATAACAGCCTGTTCAGTAGCATCATCTACACGGTTTTTTAAATTTGGTACTCGACGGGATTTATTGATCAGTGCGTCAATATCACCAGACTTCACTAACTCTTGATAGCGGTAAAATGTATCTCTTGAAACACCCATCACTTTGCATGCTCTGGATACATTCTGAAGCTCTTCAGCTAAATTGAGCAGACCTACTTTGTGTTTAATGATTTGATTGTTAGTATGCAACATAAGAAAGTTACCTTTGTTTGATTAAGATTTCGACACCTTTATCAAAACGGGTAACTTTCTCTTTTTCAAGAAGAATGTACGATCAAGTCTGAACTAATACATTTTAAGTCAGCGTTATGATGCAGTAATTGCTAACCCTCCATATATGGGGGGGAAATTACTTAATAACGAGTTGAAAAATTTTGTAAAAAAATTTTATACAAATACTAAAGCAGACTTATTTGCTGTGATGATTGAAAGATGCATTGAATTAGGAACTCAACGTGCATTTCTAGGAATGGTTACACCATATGTATGGATGTTTATTTCGAGTTATGAGGAATTACGAAAAAAAATTGTTGAACAACATACTTTAGAATCGTTAATTCAATTGGAATATAATGCATTTGAGCCAGCTTGTATTCCGGTAGCAACCTTTATATTAAACAATAATTTTTATGATAACTATAAAGGTTGCTATATTAAACTATCAGACTTTAAAGGTCATCAAATACAACCCTTAAAAAC
>JAHLFF010000036.1 GCA_018883945.1 Candidatus Acinetobacter avistercoris | reverse complement strand
AAATTTGGGGCTGTAGTAGATTAGCTTTATGTTAGTCTACGAAAATGAAGATAATCAATTGTAAATTAAATAAAAAAGTACAGAAAAAGTTGCTGGAATATTTTGTACTTGAAGTTACTGCTCGTTCTGCTGCTGATTTACTTGAAATTCAGCCTAATAGTGCAGCTCTGTTTTATCGCAAAATACGTGAGGTAATCACCTACAATTTAGAGCTCGAAGCAAACGAAGTATTTGAAGGTACTGTTGAATTAGACGAGAGTTATTTTGGTGGTGTACGCAAGGGTAAACGGGGTCGTGGTGCTGTTGGTAAGGTTGCTGTATTTGGTATTCTCAAAAGAGGTGGTAAGGTCTATGTCAAAGTAGTTTCAGATACCAGAAGTTCTACCTTAATGTCTATTATTACTCGAAAAATAGCGCCTGATAGTGTGGTCTATACAGATTGTTATCGAAGTTATAACGCATTAGATATTGCGGGTTTTTACCATGAAAGAATTAATCATTCAAAGCAGTTTGGTATAGGTAAAAATCACATCAATGGTGTTGAGAATTTTTGGAATCAAGCCAAACGAGTATTAAGAAAGTACAATGGCATTGATCGAAAAACATTTCCCTTGTTTCTAAAGGAATGTGAGTTTAGATTCAACTATGGATCGCCCAAAGAGCAGCTAAAAACACTGCTAATTTGGACGAAAATTTAACTTGTTCTACTACAGCCCCTTAAATAAACCATTACTTAATGTCATAAAACAAAAGCTATGCTGTCATTTTTTTTAATTTTTTTGACAAGTTACAACTAATTTGTTCAAAAAAAGATATTTCGCGTTTTTTTAGTAATAAAATTAAGCCCATGTATTATTTAGAAATAATTTATAGTCTTCTATAAAATTGATCATTTTTAGCGAAAATTGCTCTATATATACCAAGATCGCATAACGTTTTGATGAAATAAAATGAATAATAAAAGAAGTTTTGTTATACATTATGTATACAAATATTCACATCAACCCCTAATTTTGTATGAGGCGCTCTCCCAATGCAAAAATCAAAAAAATTAACATTGGTATTACTTATTCAAGCTGCTTTAATTTCTACAGCTTATGCAAACGAACAAAGTGAAGCAAAAGGCTTTGTTGAAGGTGCTGAAGGATCAGTATTATTCCGTACTGGTTATTTAACGCGTGATAAAAAAAATGGCGTTGAAGATACAAGTTCTGCAGCTCAAACGGCTATGGTTAAATTAGAATCTGGTTTCACCCAAGGTGTCGTCGGTTTTGGTGTAAATGCAGTCGGTGACGCATCATTTAAGCTGGGTAAAAATGGACATGCGGGTAATGGCATGATTCCAACATATGACCAAAATAATGCTGATGGAACCAAAAATGCCTATGATCATTGGGCTCGTGGTGGTGCAAGTATAAAAGCACGTATTTCAAACACAACTGTTGAATACGGTACTCAAGTTCTAGATATTCCTGTTTTAGCGAGCAATACAGCACGTTTAGTACCTGAATATTTCACTGGTGTGCTCGCAAAAAGTCGTGAGATTGAAAACTTAGAAGTGCTTGCTGGTAAATTCACCAAGAACCAATACTCAGATCAAATCTCGACTGACAGCAATAAACTGGATAGTGCAATTGTTTGGGGCGCGAAATACAAATTTAATGATCAAATTAACGCATCTTATTATGGTACAGATATAAAAGATCGCTTAGATCGTCATTATGTGAATGCGAATTACGCACACCAATTGGCAGACAAAAGTACTTTAACTTATGATTTCAGTGGTTATCGTACTCAGTGGGATGCAAAACCAGATGGTTCAGCTTATACCTACTCGCATACGTCTAATGATTTGAATAACTTAAGCAACAACATTTGGGCACTTTCTGCTACTTATAATACAGGCCCACATAATGTCATGGTTGCTTACCAACAAAACACAGGTAACACGGGTTACGATTATGGTTTAGGCCGCGGTGTAGGTGATGGTCAACAAACCATTTATATGCCGAACTCATACTTATCTGACTTTATTGGTAATGATGAAAAATCTGTGCAACTTCAATATACCTATGACTTTGGTGCGATCGATATTCCTGGCTTATCTTGGACATCTGCTTTTGTTTACGGCTGGGATATAGATGTGTCAGCAGGTCAAGTTAATCGCGCAATTTTAGCTACAGATGATGCGCAAGAACGTGAATTCTTTAACCAAGTGAAATATACCGTTCAATCTGGTTTTGCGAAAGATGCAAGCTTACGTGTACGTCACTCTTACTACCGTGCAAGTGATGACTACCAAAGTGCTTATATCGGTGATACCAATGAATGGCGTATCTGGTTAGATATTCCTGTGAAATTATTCTAATTTCTTAGAAATATCTACATAAAAAAACCTGCACAATGTGCAGGTTTTTTTATGACTCAAAGCCAAATAACATGCAGTTATTTATTAGCTTCTTGATAAGCGGCGATTGAGCTTAAAACTTCTTTCTTCGCAACATCAGCATTTTCCCAACCACTTAACTTCACCCATTTTCCAGGCTCAAGATCTTTATAGTGTTGGAAGAAATGTTCAATTTGGCTGATCAATAATGGTGGAAGATCTGTATATTCTTGAACATCTTTATAGATTGGTGTTAATTTTTCATGCGGAACAGCGACTAATTTCGCGTCTACACCACCGTCATCTTCCATATTCAATTTACCTACTGGACGGCAACGGATCACTGAACCAGGCTCAACTGGATATGGTGTTACCACCAACACGTCTAATGGATCACCATCAAGAGATAATGTATTTGGTACATAACCGTAGTTTGCTGGATAGAACATTGCTGTACCCATGAAACGATCTACAAATAACGCGTCTGAATCTTTATCGATTTCGTATTTGATTGGCGCTGCATTTGCAGGGATTTCGATAATTACATAGATATCATTTGGTGCATCTTTACCCGCAGGGATATTACTGTAGCTCATAGCAAACTCTTTAACTGTGTAGTGTTCAGTGAAATAAGGGCGATTATAACGCTTTATCAAGCAATCAGCATTCGATTATACAATTTGCACAATAAAATTAGGTATCGTGTCATCAGATTTATACTTAAATATGTTGGCCGAGATTATTTTTTTTAATTTTTCGATTAAATTGTTCTTGCCACAATGAATAACAATAAGACCGGACAGGCCATAGAAAGGAACCAAATAATTGATCTGAGTGTAGAAAGATTACATAAGTAACAAATCCCATAGATCAACCTTAAAACCAAATATGCAATGCCCAACAGCATGGTCAGGCCTTGGTTAATCACCATATATTCAGCCATCAAAATAGCTGCGATAAATAAGGGTAAGCTTTCAAAACTATTTTGTTGCACGGCATTGGCACGAGCCGCCAAGCCTGAAGTTTTAGCTAAAAACTCGCGCGGATTTTGGTTATCTTTAAGATTAAAACCACCCGTCATTTTAGCGAGAATTGTAAAACCATATGGCATTAAACAGGCAATTAAAATTAAATAAATGATGCCATCAATCCCATGCATGAATTTTATATCCAATAAATTATTTTCTGACCTATCATAGCATGATGTATATGCGATAATTTTCGCTAAATTATGGTGTTTTTGAAAATGAGAGTGAAGATGGCATGACAAATTCCGACCAGAAAGAACTGTTTAATGTATTAGATCAACAGCGCCAACATCAAAAGCAAGTGGATCGCGTTCTCTATATTGTTCTTCCGATCATGGCTTTTTTACTCAGCGTAATTTGCGCCAATATGAACTGGCAATCCACCATCGGAACTTTTCTTGCCCTACTGATTGCCTTTTTTGCGGTCGGTATTAAACGTCAAAATAAAGCACTATGGTTGACTATTATTGCAGTTTATAGCCTCGTTGATATTTATTTTAGTTATGCAGGACAGCTCCCACCTTCTGCAGTGGGTCGCCACATGGGAACCATGCTAACTTTTACTGGAATTTTAGCGATTGGTCGTCCCTACTTTGATCGTTGGCTGATGAAATAGTAATAACAACCATAAAAGAGATGGTAAAAAAAGCGCTTTAAAGCGCTTTTTTTACTACGTGATCTTAGTATTACTTTCGTAAATCTTTACGTAAAATTTTACCAACATTTGATTTTGGCAACTCATCCATAAACTCTACATAACGAGGACGTTTATAGCCTGTTAAGTTTTCTTTAGCGAAAGCTAAAATCTCTTCAGTAGTTAGAGAAGGATCTTTTTTCACGACAAAGAGTTTAGGAACTTCTCCAGATTTTTCATCTGTTACACCAATAGCTGCAACTTCTAATACTTTCGGATGTGTTGCAATGACTTCTTCAATTTCAGATGGATAAACATTAAAACCTGAAACTAAAATCATGTCTTTTTTACGATCTACAATTTTAAAGTAGCCTCGTGTATCCATCACGCCAATATCGCCAGTACGGAAATAACCATCTTTAGTCATTACCTTTTCTGTTTCATCAGCACGGTTCCAATAGCCTTTCATCACTTGCGGGCCACGAATCGAAATTTCACCTTGCTCACCTTGTGGTAAGTGATTTCCTTCGTCATCTAAAATGGCAACATCAGTCAGTGGCAATGGAATACCAATTGTGCCGCTGAACTCTTCAGATGCAGGAGGGTTTGCCGTTGCAATTGGCGATGTTTCAGAAAGACCATATCCTTCGATAATATTGGTACCGGTGATCTTTTTCCATGCAGCTGCTGTCGAAGGTAAAACTGCCATCCCTCCGCCCATCGCCATCACTAATTTACTGTGGTCTAACTGTTGAAATTCTTCGTTATGAACCAAAGCATTGAAAAGAGTATTTACTGCTGGGAAGAAACCAGGTTGGTATTTACGTAATTCTTTAATCACTGCAGGTAAATCACGTGGATTCGGAATCAATACGTTGGCTTGACCTTTATACATACCGTATAGGGCACAAACCATGAACGCAAATATATGATACAGCGGTAAAGCACAGAAGATACGGTCATCTTTCCCACCATCTTGCTTACCAAATTTACTTTGGAAAATTCCATCTGCTTGCATTAAGTTTGCAACCAAATTGCGATGGGTTAATTCTGCGCCCTTAGATACACCCGTTGTACCCCCTGTATATTGCAAAACAGCGGTATCACTCAACGTTACTGATGGACGTTTGTAATTATTCGGATTTCCTTTTGCCATCGCAGCATTGTATGTGAGATGACCTGGAATATTCCAAGCAGGAATTTGTTTACGCACTTTACGTAATACAAAATTCACCAAAGTCCCTTTTAAAGTGCCCAACATATCGCCGACTGAAGCAACAACCACATGCTTAACAGGCGTTTTACCTATAATCGCTTGGTACACTGAGGCAAAGTTTTCAATGATCACTAAAACTTCTGAACCAGAATCATTCAATTGATGCTCTAATTCACGTGTTGTATAAAGTGGATTGACATTAACCAACACTAATCCTGCACGGAATACACCCAGTGCAACAACAGGATATTGTAAAACGTTCGGCATCATCACAGCGACACGTGAACCTTTTGCCAAACCTAAGCTTTGTAGGTATGCGGCGAATTGACGGCTAGCCAAATCAAGTTCACTAAACGTTAACGTTTTATCCATAAAAATAAATGCGTCACGTGAGCCAAATTTTTGGAAATTACGCTCGAAAATATCAATTAGAGAGGTATTTTCCGGTGGTAATTCTACAGTTTCTGGAATTCCAGTCTTTTGGTATTCTGCTAACCAAATCTTATCCATAACGCCATACTCTCCAATTATTAATCCTTGGTTTAAACTGTTCTTTTCAATACTGAGCATTCTTCTAACTTTTGTTGCTCAATAAAGCATCCATCTTCTCGAATACGCTTTATATATAACGTATTTCAGACTATAGATGCTAGTTTTATCTTTGAATGAACAGTTTATTTGCTTTTTGATAACCTCGTGGTAGTAATTGACCTTTTGTCGCACGGGCACCAACATACTTTTTAAGATCATCACCTTTCAGCTTTAACTGCTGCTGCCCAGCAACCACATGAATTGTCTCATTTAAATTAAGAGTAACTATCGAGGTGATAGATTCACCCTTCTCTAATTGTATCAATTTATTACCCTTGCCTTTATTGAGCGTTGGTAATCCTGACAATTCCGTAATCACTAAGCGTCCTGCAGAGCTTAGCACAGCAACATGCGTACTTTCTTCAATCACATGTAAGGGTAATGCACGTGCACCTTCAGTCATACTAAGGAATGCTTTACCAGCTTTAGCGTTGGTATCTAGTTGTTTAGCTTTGGTTTTGAATCCATAACCAGAGGTGCTGACAGCCAATAAATCAGCTTCATCATCTGCAATTAAGATCTGCTCAAAACCAATACCATTGGCTGGTGATAATTTTGAACTGAGTGGTTCGCCCAAACCACGCGCTGAAGGTAAGTTATTAATCGCAAGTGAGTAACTTCGTCCTGCTTCATCCATAAGATAAACTTTCTGATTCGATTTACCTTGTGCATGGCCTAGGTATTTATCACCTGCACGGAAGTTAGCATTTTCAGGATTGACGTCATGACCTTTGGCACAACGAATCCAACCCGCTTCAGATAAAATCACGGTAACGGGTTCAACAGGCATTAAATCTTGTTCACTAATAGCAGAGGCTTCAGCACGTTGCACGATCGGTGAACGTCGGTCATCACCAAAACGTTTTGCATCCTCTTTCAGTTCATTGATGATCAAGTTTTTAAGTGATTCAGGATTTTCCAACTGTTCACGGATAATTGCCGCTTTCGCTTCTAACTCTTCTTGCTCACGACGTATTTCCATTTCTTCAAGTTTAGCCAAATGACGTAACTTGAGATCTAAAATGGCTTCAGCTTGAATTTCATCAATACGAAAATGAGCAATTAATTCTGCTTTAGGATGGTCTTCTTCTCGAATAATACGGATAACCTGATCTAAATCGAGATAAGCAATTAAAAGACCTGCCAAAATATGCAGACGTTTTTCAATTTTATTTAAATGATATTCTAGGCGCTTCGTCACCGTGTTCTTACGAATTTCGATCCATTCTAAAAGAATTCTACGAATCGATTTAACTTGCGGACGGCCATCGGCACCAATCATATTCATATTGACACGATAACTGGTCTCTAGATCTGTCGTGGCAAATAAATGGCTCATGACCGCTTCAGCATCAATACGATTTGATCGTAAAATAATGACAAGGCGTGTTGGATTTTGATGGTCTGACTCATCGCGTACATCACTGACCAATGGCAACTTTTTAGCCGTCATTTGATCTGCAATTTGACTAATAATTTTTGAACCAGACACTTGATAAGGCAAATCTGTGATCACGATTTCATTTTTTTCAATCGAGAATACTGCGCGCATACGGTAACTTCCACGACCTGTACTTTGAATTTTTAACAATTCATCAGGAGGCGTGATAATTTCAGCTTTCGTCGGTAAATCTGGCGCAGGAATATATTCTGAAATTTTTTCATCCGTTAAATTCGGATTGCGAATGAGAGCGATGGTTCCTTTCACAACTTCACGTAAGTTATGCGGCGGAATATCGGTTGCCATCCCGACCGCAATACCCGTAGTACCATTCAATAAAATATTCGGTACTCGTGCAGGCAAACTCACAGGCTCTTTCATTGAACCGTCAAAGTTATCTTGCCATTCGCACGTGCCTTGACCTAATTCAGACAACAGCACTTCACTGTATTGCGATAATTTTGCTTCGGTATAACGCATCGCTGCGAAAGACTTAGGATCATCTGGCGAACCCCAGTTACCCTGACCTTCAATGAAAGGATAGCGATAACTAAAAGGCTGAGCCATCAGCACCATTGCTTCATAACAAGCAGAGTCACCATGCGGATGGTATTTACCCAATACGTCACCAACAGTACGCGCAGATTTTTTTGGCTTTCCACTGTGTTTAAGACCCAGCTCACTCATCGCATAAACAATACGACGTTGTACCGGTTTAAGTCCGTCACTAATATGAGGTAAAGCACGATCCATAATGACGTACATGGCGTAATTCAGGTAAGCTTGTTCAGTAAACTCTGCTACAGAACGGTTCTCTGTTGCTTGATGCGCAAGGCTTGTCATAAAACCATGAAATCCTAATGAATGAATGTATATTAATGTCTATGCTAGTCTGAGACACTTCGAAGAACAAGCAATGTTAGACAGATTGTAATAAATAAAAGTATAAAAAAATGATGCCCAGTTCGTTTTAAGTTTTTTCCAGTATCTAATTGTATCCATTTAATTTATTTGAATAAATATTAAACAGAACAATTCAAAACATTCCCGTTTTATCCAGTTTAAAGTTTTCAATTAGCGATTAAAGAAGCCATGCTACGCTGAATAAATTTTAATCACAACGTGCGCAACTTCATCCACACTGAGCTTTCTAATGGACAATAGCTTTAATCAAATATTTACATCTCTTTCTCAAAATAGTCAAAACCTATTCAAAACTCAGGTTTAAGACTCAGAAATATTTTGGGAATTTAAAAATTTCAGATTTATCCATTCATCAAGTTCTAGTACATACTGGACTTATGCTTGTATAACATGCTTGATTGATGAGAATGTACGACATAATGCTTCGATATGATACTTTTGAAATGCTAAAAGTATGATTTCGACATGATCGATATAGGTCTCATAATCGTGTGCATAACGATAACCTAAATTGGATTTCAAACGTATTAAATTGAGACCTCAACGACGTTCATCAATAGTTCTTCAAGACTTGTCAAAACCACTTCAATAATTCGTCAAAAATTCACCAAAAGTGCTCAACTCCAAAAATAAAAAATGGGCTTAACGAAGCCCATTTTTATGTCTATACAGTTAATGCACCTATTACATTCCAAGTGATTCTAAGGTTTTGCCTTTGGTTTCTTCTCCGAGAACCACAATGACAAAGGCCACAGCCAACAAGACAGCAGTAAACATAATAAAAACATGACTAAATCCGTTCTCTGCCACCATCATATGCGTCACCACCAATGGTGCTACGATGCCGCCAATACGACCAATCGCAGCTGCCCAACCTGAACCAAATGCACGAATATTGGTCGGATATTGTTCAGGTGTATACGTGTATAAAACACCCCATGCGCCCAAGTTAAAGAATGACATAAGGCATCCCCAGAACATGATCATCGTGACTGTTTCTGACTGCCCGAAGAAATAAGCAGACACAGCACAAAAACCAATAAATCCGGCCAACGTGGCTTTACGACCTAACTTTTCGACCAACCATGCTGCGACGATATATCCAGGGAGTTGGGCCAAAATCATCACCAAAACATATTCGAAAGATTGCACAATGGTATAGCCCTCTTTCACTAACAGGCTCGGTAACCATGTGAAAATGCCATAGTACGAGTACACAATCCCGAACCAAACCAACCACAACATTAGACTTCGGCGTGCGAATCCACCCGTCCATAACTGACGAAATGAAATATTTTTTTGATTCGATACTGGTTTGACCTCAATCGTTTCAATGACTTCGACACCACATTGACGTTCTATTTTTTGAACCAATGCGTGTGCTTCTTCAATACGACCACGATTAATCAGATAAGGAATAGATTCAGGTACTTTCTTTAATATGACAAACACATAAAGTGCAGGTAATCCACCCAATAAAAATGCCATATGCCAATCAAATTTTGGAATCACGAAATAGGCCACTAATGCCGCAACCAACCAGCCCAGTCCCCAAAAACTTTCTAAAAGAACAATAAAACGACCACGCACATGAGCGGGTATATATTCACTAACCAAGGTCACAGCTACAGGCAACTGGCCACCAAGACCTAAACCGACGATAAAACGAAAGACCAGCAACCACGTTAAATTCGGCGCAAAAGCACATGCAGCCGTAGCAAGACTGTAAATGACCAAGGTTCCAGCAAACACAGCCTTACGTCCAACTTTATCAGCTAAGGCACCTGAAAAGACCGCACCTAATGCCATCCCAACAAAGCCAATGGACACCACCCAGCCTTTATCAGCAGGCGTCATGGACCAATCTTCTGCCATTTTTGCCAATATAAAGGCAATCAGACCTGTATCCATAGCATCGAACATCCAACCCAATCCGATCACCCACAATAAAGTGTAATGAAATTTACCAATGGGAAGGCGTTGTACGCGTGAGATTAAATCCATAGCAAGCTCTCTTTTAACGACGTTGCAGGTGCTGCACGTGGGGCATAGTTTTGATCATCAGAGGGGTTGTTCTGTCTATTTTTATACGCTTTTTTAGACAAATACCTCAGCCTTTGGTCAGATCATCGGTCTTTTTGAAAAAAATCCGTGCTTAGTTTTCATCTCGAGATGATGCGGAATGTTCATCATCACCTTTATAAATAAATTTAGGCATCTCTAAACCGAAATAGATCGCGATGCATCGTAATGAAAAACCAAAAATAAGCGTCGATACAATGGTAATGTCTTGCGAAAAACCGACTTGAATGCAACACCAGTAAAAAATAACAGCGACAAATGAAATACTGGCATACAATTCACGACGAAAAACCAAAGGCACATCATTACAGAGAATATCGCGCAAAATACCGCCTGAGACGCCAGTCAGTACGCCAGCTACCGCACACACGACAAAACCCTGTTCCATTTGAATCGCAATTTGACAACCAATAATGGTAAAACCAATTAAACCGAGTGCATCTAATAATAAGAATATAGAGCGTAAATGGCGCATCCATTTCGCAATAAAAATGGTAAATAACGCGGCACAGCAGGTTAAAACAAGATATTCAGGATGTTTAACCCAAGTTAAAGGGTAATGTCCCAATAAGACGTCTCGAACTGAACCGCCCCCCAGCGCAGTGACGCAAGCGATAATGATGACACCAAACCAATCCATACTACGCCGACCAGCAGACAACGCTCCAGTCATGGCTTCTGCCGTAATTGCGATAATATAAATAACAGTAAGTAACATCGCCCTTCTTCCGGTGAGGGTAATTGATGCGCATTATTCTAAGTTAAATATAGAAAAAAACTACACAAATTCTGCACAACATTGCTTAAATTTTTTAGCAGAGCCACAAATGCATGCTTGTTTCATTGTGATTTTCTGATCAGTGGTCGGGTCTAAGAAATACCAGGCGCCTTCAAACCGTACGAAATGTGATACTTCGTGATGTATTTGATCCTGTTGACCGTCATGATAATGGGCTTTGAATTCTACTAAAGCGTGGTTTTTATCCAGCTTTTCTTGCGTGCGTACAATCTCTAATTTTAACCATTGATTCGACTGAGCCCAATCTGAAATAGCGGGCATATCTAAATGCTTTTGTTGTCCAAGAGCCGTCGTTGACAAAATATAATCGACCTTATTTTTTGCAAACGCACTAAAACGTGACTGCATCAATTGTTGTGCTGTTTCTGCTTTCTTTAAGCCTAAATGCAAAGGCTCACAACAAGTTGAATAAATCGCAGATCCGCAGGGACAAGCATGTTCAGACATATTTTTTCCAAAAAAATAGCACTCTCTAGAGTGCTATTTTAACCAATTTTGGACGTTATTTTAGACTTTGTTTTAGCCTAAAATCACTCAACCGTATCATTCGGAATGATATGAACCTTGTCGATTTTATGCCCTTCCATCGTGACGACTTCAAAGATATAACCTTCAGCTTCAAACTTTTCACCATTTTCAGGTAAATATCCCAAGTGGAATAAAATATAACCCGATAATGTTGAATATTGTTCAGACTCATCGACCAAATTACGATTCAATAATAAAGAAATATGACGAATATCCGTCGAACCTTCCAGCATCAGTGAACCATCCGCTAAACTTTCAGCAGCTGCTTCCAATTCACTTTCATGCGGGAATTCTCCTGCGATTGCTTCCAAAATATCGATCGGCGTTGCAATCCCTTCTATTGAACCATATTCATTTAATACAATCGCCATCTGTAATGGTGCTTGACGAAGCTGCTCCATCACCATTAACACTTGTGCACTTTCATGCACAATGACAGGTTCACGAACATGCTTTTCAAAATTAAACTGACCAAACTCGATAAAATCTTTCAAGATATTGTGGGTTAAGACTACGCCTTCAATATTGTCTAATTCACCATGTGCCACGATTAAACGTGAATGTTTCATACTTAAAATATGAGTCTTGATGGTCTCAATATCATCATTTAAATCAATCCATTCAAGTTCAGGCCGTGGTGTCATCACAGATTTTACAGGACGTTCTGAAAGACCCAATACGCCTTGCACCATGACACTTTGATAAACCGCATTTTCATCTGAGAAAATTTCATCGGCCAAGGCTTGTGTTGCCAATACATCTTCATTGCCATGAGTGTTGTTTTCAGTCGAAGTATTACTTTTACCGCCCAACATTCGCATAACAGCAGATGCTGTACGAAAGCGCAGATCATTGGTGGTGACTGTTTTCTCCTGGTTACGGCGCATCAATTGATTTAAGAGTTCAATCAATACCGAGAAACCAATTGCAGCGTATAAATAACTCTTCGGAATATGGAAGCCAAGACCTTCAACAATCAGTGAGAAACCAATCATCATTAAGAAACAGAGACATAGAATAACTACTGTCGGATGTTTATTGACGAAATTCATCAAGGCTTTAGAAGCCCAAAGCATGATTCCAACTGCGATAATCACAGCAATCATCATTACAGATAAATCTTTCACCATGCCTACTGCGGTGATGACACTGTCCAAAGAGAACACGGCATCTAAAACCACAATCTGTACAATGACCATCCAGAAAATCGCATGGGCTGGATTTTCGTCTTTGACCACCACCTTACTTTCAAGGCGCTCGTGTAATTCGAGCGTCCCTTTCATCAGCAAGAATATCCCACCGAAAATCAGAATCAGATCTCGTACCGAAAAAGGATGATCGAAAAGATGGAAAATAGGATTGGTCAGCGTGACAATCCAAGCGATAGATGCGAGTAAAATCAGCCTCATCAATAATGCCAAAACTAATCCAATGACACGTGCTTTTTCACGCTGCTCAGGAGGTAGTTTTTCAGCCAGAATAGCAATAAAAACGAGGTTATCAATTCCGAGAACAATTTCTAAGATGATTAATGTCGCTAAACCGATCCAAGCAGATGGATCTGACATCCATTCGAAAATCATGAGTCATGCCCTCTCATCATCACGCTCGTGCACAGAGTACGATGTTTCAAGTTGCAAGAGATTTTGGAGTTATTGTAAAAAAACTTAGTTAAATCAATATTAGATATTTTAGAGCGACGACTATCACTACTCATATTCAGTTATTTGTTGTCAAACAGAGTTTCAGTATAGAAAAGATTCAACTCAAATTCACTCTTTTTTCGATTGATACCAGTTGGATTTATCCATTATTTTTGTTAATTGCTACAAATCATTGCAAAAAATTTCCATTATTTACATGCAGTTGTCACTATTCTTTCTTAGAGTATAATCAAATAGACAGTTCACAGAGAAGGTGAGTTTTAATAAATGAATACAACACTTCCAAAAGATTTTAATGAAAACATGCGTGTAGAAAACCTAAATACTGAAAATACCTCAACAACAAATCAACAAACATCAAAACATAGCCAATCAGCATCTAAGTTAGCCACTCAATCTCTTATTGCACTTTATTGTGGTTCACGTTCTGGCAACAATCCAATCTACAAAGATAAAGCGATCGCCTTAGCTGAGAAAATTGCAAAACATGGTATGGGCATTGTCTATGGCGGTGCAAGTATCGGTCTCATGGGACAAGTTGCAGACAGTGTCATTGGTCAAGGTGGCGAAGTCGTCGGTGTTATTCCTGAATTTATGCTGGATTATGAGATTGCGCACAGCACTTTGACGGAATTACACATCGTAAAAACCATGCATGAAAGAAAAGCCATGATGGCTGAACGTGCCTGTGCCTTTGTTGCCTTACCGGGCGGACTCGGAACCTTCGAAGAAATTTTAGAAATAGCCACATGGGGACAGCTAGATCAGCATCAAAAACCTATGATTATTTATAACGTCAATGGTTTCTATGATGCATTAATTGCACAATTGGATCATGCTGTTCAAGAAGGCTTTTTGCCGCCGCAACATCGTGCAAAAATCATTATCTGCAATCATTCAACAGAAATCTTAAATGCAGTTTCAAATTTAAAAGCCCCAACAAATTTTGTGGTTTAACCCGTTCGGTTTAATTGAGATGACTTAGTTGATTTGATTTGCTTAGTCTAAGGTTACAAATTCTAAAAAAGCGAGCACTTGGCTCGCTTTTTATTCTCTCAAAAATCTTATTTCAAATTAATTTGATAAACAGCTGTTGAACCGCTGACTTCATTACCGACCACCAACAAAGGCTGACCATTTGAAGAGTCTTTTGCAGGAATAAATACTAAACCTTCAGGCCCTAAATCACCTGCCTTACCTGCTTTAATGTCTGTCGTCGTGGCATTAAACTGACGTGGATTTATATATTGAATAAATTTCGGTGATGCTGGCGTAGAAACATCATAAACCATGACCCCACCCACCCGCTCTAAACCTACAAAAGCAAATGTTTTCGTGCCAATTTTACCTAAAGTGACACCTTCAGGCTCTGGACCTTTATTGTCACT
>JAHLFF010000035.1 GCA_018883945.1 Candidatus Acinetobacter avistercoris | reverse complement strand
CATTTCTTGAAATTTCGGTCGGTCGGTATTTTTACCTGACGCACGATCAACAAAAATCCGGTCGACTTCAATTCCCTCAAGTTGACGTCCAGTGTTTTGCTCGACAGAACTCACTCGCACATAACCTACTTTTTGGCCTTTCACTCTTTCACGCCCCAATTAGATAAAAATGAACAATTTCGTAAATTATAAATCTTAAATATCAAAGTTACATGTTATATATGGTTAAAAATCATTTAAATGTTACATATTTTTAAGAACTTTTATATTGTTACTTTAGGGTATACTCTAAAAATACATTAAAGCTTATAAAATACGATAAGTGACTTTTGCAAGATATCTTGTATTCGAATCAGTCATCTTAAAAATGGGTTTGCCTTATGTCTAGAATTTTGGTGGCTATTCAGACTAAGGTTACTTTAATTGCCAAAGTCATTGAGCGTGGAACAGTACGATTAACAGAGCAACAAGATTTTGTACCGCCCGAACCCCTGCCACTAGGATGGCAATACGCTAAAGAGCGAAATGAGCAAGTCATACGTTTAGATCACAAGATGTACGAAACAGACAAATCAGAAAATTATGATCTAGATGTGCTTAAAAAATCTGATGGATCAGGATATGTCGGCTGCAATGCTGTATGTGAAAAAGTGGATTGTTCAGGATGAAAGAGTTAGACGCAAAGATCCTTTGGATAATGCATTATGGTTGTATTTAGAAGCACGTAAAATGCAAACTTCTGGTTTGGTTTTGGTCTCTCTGAAGGTGGCGGTCAACGTGAAGCGATTCCATATTTAGATAAAGCAATGAAAGCGGGTGTACAAGAAGCCTACCTGTCAGCTGCAAACAATTATATTGCGATGGAACAAAAAAAGAACGCGATTCAAGTCTTGAAAAACTATAAAGTAAAATACCCACAGGAAGGTGAAGTTGCTGATCGTTTAATTCAAGAAATTGAAAAGCAAGGCCGCTGGAACGTATGGCAAGTATTAAATCCACCTAAAGTTGCTTCTTAATCGTATTGATTTAGAAATTTCTTTTGAAAAAGACCGTTTTAACGGTCTTTTTTCATTTATGGCGAATTGAAAATCCTGACAATTATCGTATGATTTGAAAATATTCAAACTTATTTTGCGACCTACCTATGCAGCTAAATACTAAAACAATACTGCTCCTTGGAATCATGAGTACCAGCGTACTGAGTGGATGTCAGGTCGTCAGTGTCAAAAATCAGAAACTTAATGTTTCGATTGCCAATGAACGTGAAAGTATCTTATCTCGAAACAAACTCAGTGAAGCCAGTTTAAACGTCTTATCAATGACTGGCCGCGAAGCCAAAGCCTGTACTGAAAACCCACAAGCTTGCGTCGACGAATTACAACAAATTCCTCAAATTCAGGATGAACAATTGCTTGCAACCGCAAGTGAGCTGTATTTAGCCAAAGCTATCGAACTTGAATCATCTTCTGCTTGTAAAATTGGGTTATTAAGTAGTCATAAATCCGATGAAAAGAAAAAGCTTGAAGAAGCAAACTATAATCAATGTCTAGATAACCAATTAACCCTATTAGATAAGAGCATTCGCTATAGTTATGCCTATATGTTCAAAACGAAACGTGCACCTGCCGATCGTATCTTTGACAACAGACAGGTTCAAATTCGTGATTTTTACAACCAAGGCATTGCAAAATTAGTTAATAGCTACTCTCTTCGTTATAAACCTCAAGAAGCAACGCAGCGGATCACGGTTGGGCATACCACCTATCACATCAATTTTAGTCATTATCCAGAGCTGCAAAATCGTAAAATTGAGCAGTTGATGTCCACATATAACTTGAACTTTTCAGGCTTGCGCTCGATCACCCGTCGGGATGGTTTTGGCTCTGAGTTTTTAGTGGTTCTACCCGATGACAGTGCAAATCCATCAGAAAAATCAAAATATATTATCGACCCGCTTCACTTTAAATATCCGAATGGTGCTAATCCAAATATTCATCCAGCACGTTATCTTGCAGCAACATTTACGGCAGAACCTGTCAATTCAGGCTCAGTAGAACAAATTCTGAATAGTAAAGAATTTCAAATCAAAGCGTATGATCCCTACAAATATGAGCAAGTGAATATCGGTAATAAAAATTATGCGTTGGCAGCAAACTTTTCTGCACCTTATGGACTGTGGTTAGCGCAAAATAACCTCGGTAAATCAGCCTATTTATCATTGATTGACCGTGATGAAAAACTGACTATGCCGCATTTGTATATGTTAGAGCCCTACAATCCGAATAAAAAAGTCATCGTATTGGTACATGGTCTTGCTAGCAGTCCCGAAGCATGGATTCGATTAACCAACGATATTATGGGTGATTCTGTGCTGCGTGAGCACTATCAAGTATGGCAAGTATTCTATTCAACGAATATGCCAATTATTGAAAGTCGTTTCCAAATTTATTCAATATTGAATCAAACCTTTGACAAGGTTGCTGCTAATGCGCCTGCAAAAAAGGATGCTGTCTTGGTCGGCCATAGTATGGGCGGTATTATTGCCCGCTTATTAGTGAGTCAAGCAGATACCACGCAAGATGCTTTGAAAATGATGAATTCCCGCCAACTTGGCCAATATCGAAACATCCCTGTGGTCAAAAACCGCTTGGTAATGGATGATATACCAAACTTCAGTCGTGCGATTTTCCTTGCTGCCCCACACCGTGGAACTGCATTTGCAGACCGTTGGTTTACCAAAGCTGCACGTAAAATCATTAAACTTCCAGGTGCATTCTTATCGGCTATGGGGGATGTCATTACTCAAGAAGAAGACTTGAAAGATTTATTTAAAGAAATTGATCACGGTTTAATTCAAAATGGGCCAAGTGATTTAAGCCATCAATCCAAGTTTATTGCACTAACTGAAAATATCCAGCCGCGTAAAGGATTGAAGTTTCATTCAATTATGGGCAATAACACCAACAGTGATGACCTTAATATTATTAGTGATGATGTTGTACCTTATAGCAGTGCGCATTTGGATGGGGCAGTCTCTGAAAAAATTATTAAGGGTGGACATTCTATTCAAGAAACGCCTGAAGCCGTATTGGAGTTACGCCGAATCTTACGCTTACATTTAATCGAACTCGGTTTGTACAAGCCTTAAGTAAAAAAACCGCCTACATAGGCGGTTTTTTTAACACTAAATTTAATAACATTATTCAATCCCAACTTTTTTGTTGTGCATAGCATGCATCTAAGGCTAGTTCATAATAGGCCAAACCCTCTTTGGCCGTATCAAAGGCTTTTTGTTGCATAACAGGATTATGCTCGCATAAACGCTTAATGAGTTCCATCGCTTCATAAGGATGAATATCATCATAATGCGCATGAGCACGCAACGTAAGCGTCCGCTGAACCCCATGCCTATTTTTTAATTTTGGTCGGATTTCCAGCGGTGTGGCAGTAATTCTTCTATTTGGGTCACTTTATGTGTCGGCAGCCTTTTCAGCACATCACTGAGATAGGCATACGGATCCAGGCCATTCAGCTTTGCTGACTGGATTAAAGTCATGATATTGGCAGCTCGTTGACCACTGCGCAGCGAACCTGCAAATAGCCAGTTCTTACGCCCCAAGGCCCAGGGACGCATTTGGTTCTCTATCCAATTA
>JAHLFF010000005.1 GCA_018883945.1 Candidatus Acinetobacter avistercoris | reverse complement strand
TACCTTAGTCATGGTCAAAGAACAGGAGCTGAGTATTGCCAGATTTGGTGATGGTGAAATTCGTTGCATGGTGACCACCAATGGATGCGGTTTTCAAAAACATGACTGGAAATTGATGCAGGAACTCAGAGAAATCAGTCGTGAGAATACTGGCTTACTGGTCTGTTATCCTAGTTTGCTTATTGAAGATAAATTCTGGCAAAATTTTTGGCCGATATACTGGCCAAAGTGCAAGTTTTATCTGCAGCAGAATCGTATTGGTGATGCCATGATTACCAGACCTGAGGCTTTTTATTTTTATGGTCAAGAAATGGTTACCTTGTGGAAATCAATCTGGAATGACAAAAAAATCTGTTTTATATCGGGTGAAAATTCCAGATTTACTGCGAATCACCCAATTTTTTCTAATATTGAAAATGCAGAATATATTCTTTCAAAAAATAAGAATGCCTATGAGGATATAGATCAACTGCTCGCAAAATGTCTTGGAAAAAAACATATTGATATATTTTTGATAGCACTTGGCCCGGCTGGAACCGTACTGTCTGCAAGATTACATCGTCAGGGGAGAAGAGCTTTAGATATTGGTCATTTAAATAATAGTTTTGATACTGTATTTTTAAATAAAGTTACACCGGAAGGAATTCCATATTGATATAAATTTTATTTAATCTCTTTCATCAGTTTTTAGTTTTAAATAAAGTGATAATTTTAAACACCTCATCAACTTGATATGAGATGTTTAAAATATAGAAAATACTTGGATAAAGTTTATAGATTGCGACGGATCCATCCCGTCAGGGTTTTACCTACTTTGGTATTTTCATCAAAACAGTGCTTGAGCAAAATCAGTTTTTCATTCTTTGCATCAGCGAAGAATTGATGCGGATTACGGGTAAATTTGCCCCACTTACGCTGTATATGTTCAAAATCTCCATTTTTATTAAGGATTTTATAAGGTTTTTCCAGAAGACTCATCAGTTGCTCAATATGTTTGTTTTTCATGGTATTTAATTTCTCTTTGGTGGTGATAGGTTGCGCTATGGCTTCATATTCGCCCAATGCATTCTTACGAACATAAATCCCTTCTGCTTCTTTTAAGGGCAGTACCCAATCTCTGTGTGCCGTGACATAACCCTGTTGGGTCACTAAACGTGGAATGCCATTGGTGAGCCATTCAATCGCAATAACCTCAAAGATTTCTCCTTGTGCCAAATATTGATCCTGGCGTTTGGAGTCTTTACGAAATCCGATATCTAAGTATATGGAGTTCCGTTGGATGGCAACTACCCGAATCGGGAATTCGACAGCACGAATATAGTTTTCAAGATTATTCGTCGGATAAACATATTTAATCCCGGTTGAATTCACTGCGGGTAATTTCATCTTTTGAAAGATTTTTTGATAATAAGCCCGAACATCCTGATGACTTCGGGAAAGTGAAATCGCAGCAGAACTGGTGAGCTGATCCAGATCTTTTTTATCTCTGACTGATTCAAGCTGTTGGATGGAAAGAACTGGCGCATATTCTTTCATTTCACCAAAACTTGAAATGTTGTCTTCTAACTTGGCAAAGACATTACAAATGAACTGGTCACTAGACTCTTTCATCTGATACGTATAGCTATGTTCATTCAAGATGCGTGCAAAGCTGGCCGGTTCTCCTGTTTCGATCTTGAGATAATCTTCTGCGAATTCAATTAGGCCTTGTTGGAAAAACTCATGATAGTCATTGATTCTTGGTACGATCACTGCTTCTACCGATTCATTGACCTTTTGATATTCCGATATACTTTCATAAGGGGTACTGGCAAACAGAGGCTCAAAATACGAGAAGTTTACAGGCGCCAGGACGAAATTATGGCGAAGATTAGAGCCAGTCTCAGGACTGAAACTACGGATATAGTAGAATGGATTGGTAAGCTCGTGCCCAGCTGCATCCGTTAACAGGCGAGTAAAGGTATCCTGGGTATATCCTCTTCCCCAGAATTCTACAAAAGCAAATTTTTCGGAAAAATCAATATTTTCACGTAAATATTGATTTACGATAACCCGTTTTTCTGCTGCCAGTGCCAGAATTTTTTGGCGGTAAATTTCCGAGTTGGACAATGTTTTGCGGATATTCTCAGCAGTTTCGCCCCGTAAATGTCTGGCTTGTTTCAAGCTTTCAAATTCAGGAAAAAGTGCCAGAAGTTCATCTTCGGACAGATAGCTTGCTCGCACCAGATCCTGAAAACTGTCCATACCGACAAAGTTGCCAAAAGGGCCAAACATTTCATCATCAACTGTATGGATGAAAGAGGGAAGGCGCCACACCTTGCGAGAGCCATAAATATATTTTGTTTTTATTGGATAGCTATTCTTCTCAATCAGGGCATCAGCAATCAGTTTCATGTAATGGCCATCACGGGAAATAAAGTAAAGTGTTTCATAACCACGTTCTAGGGCATCAAGGATAGTCCAGTGTATATAAGGCACCAGAAGCGAACCTGCATAGGCATAGGCATAATAGCTTTTTTCAAATTCAGAATTGCTGATACTGCTATCAGAGCTTAACTTATTCTGCCGATAACGATGCATGAGCGTAGCCAGCTGATATGCTTCGTATTTACAGGAATTTGGAGCAGAATGAATGAGCCTGCTTTCAAATGGAATAAAGCTGTCGATATGATGCACACGGGTTTCTATTGCAAATTTTCTTGGAACTGCACCATCTGCATGTGCATTGTCGCCATAATGCACCCATTTTTCGTACTGATATTTTTTTTCAAAGAAAATATGTTTGTAGATTTTCCCTGTTGATTTTTGATAACCGGTACTGCTGGACAGATACAGCGGAATATTATCCAGACGGGAATCCGCCTGATGCAACATGGTACGAATCACGCTTTCCGGAAGATACATATCGCTAATCAAGATGACATCCTGTCCCTGCGCCTGCAGATTTAACAGAAATTCAATACGGTGCTGCATGGGCTCGGCATGTGAAATTTCATTCTCAATTTCGAGTATTTTTAAATAATCAGTTTGTTCAGCCGTGAGTAAATAATTATTTTGAAGGCGCTCATAAATCAAATCGAGTGAAATTTCAATTTGATCGGTTTTGCGCTCAAACGTTGTTTTTCTAAACATATCGCGCGCATCCATTTCGACTTTATGCCTGATTTGCACCCAGTCGTCTTTGAATATCTGCGGGAAATTTAGCTCTGAATGCGTAAGCTGCTGTTGCATACGCGCAAAGATACTAAATGGAGCAAGTGTTTTGCGGTGAATCAGTGTGTCGAATACATCAAAGCTGTGTAATTCTTTATATTGGACTGCGAATGTCTTTAGCTGGTCAATTTCTGCAATGAGCTGATCCAGAGTCTTTTGTTTAGAATAGGAAAAGAAATATTCTAGTAGCTCATCTTTATTTTCAATTAGCGGTATTTCTTGAGAAAGTGTTTGCAGCAGGTGCTCAAAGCTGTCTGAAACCACACCACTGGTGAATTTGAAATAATCACCGATAAATCCTAAAGTATCTGAATATTCCTGATAGTCGGGAATATATCGAATGAACTTATTAACATTGGCTTCAAGCAGATCATAAAAAATGCTTGAATAGTCGATAATTGCAATATCAATCAGATGAAAGATTTCATAGATATCATAATTTTCGTTCCAGAACATAATATGTTCTGAGTCAGAATACTGCTGCTGGATTTCAAGAAAATAGGGATCATTTCTCATAAACGGGTGGACTTTAATGATCAGTAGATCATTATTTTCTGCTATTGCAGCAGATAATAAGTCAAAGCTCGGTATCAGTTCGCTCAACACCCCGTTAATTTTTTTGATGCGATAGGTGGGGGCGAACAGAATAACATTCCGGTAATGGGACTTATTGATCAGCTGATTAATATCATAACTTTGTATCTGACCATAAACGATATTACGAGGATAAGGCCCTCGGATAATTTGAGACCGCTCTATAATGGTATCTTGAATAAAGTGATCCTCCATTGCAGGAGAGGTGGCAAGGAAATAAGACTGATTACGGTAAAGCTTAAAATTCCGGATATGTTTGCGAACAATACTATCTGCTAAAATGGATTCTGGGCCAAGTGCCAATTCAATATGCTTAAGACCCACCCCATGCCAAGTGTTAATGACTTTTGTCGTTGTGGGAAGGTTGTCAGGATATTTCTCTCTAAAATTTTCAGTGATGTAGACATCACACTCGGCAAATAAAGCTTTGCATCGTTTATCTTTAGCAGAAAGAATATTATTAAGGCCAAGTTTTTTTAGGGTTTCAAATTCTTCATTATTTTCTGAAATCCACCAGCACTCATGGGAGTTTTGGTATTTATGACTCATATATAAAAATAGAGCTTTAGGATTACCCTGCCAGTTATAAGAAGAGAAGATCCAGCTATATTTTTGCTTTTTCTGCTCTGATAATTTATTTTCCAGAATATCCGGACTCAAATTTATTTTAGGTAAATCGGAAATATAATTAACAAAACTGTTTGTATTGTATAGTTTTTTATCAAACTTATAAGTCAATTTATGGATGAAAAAGTCATTTATAATTTCATTAAAGCGCTCAAGATTAAATTCTTTTGCGAGACTTTGGTTGAGTTGTAGCGCTTTTCTGGGATGGATTTTAAGCATGTTATCCCATTCATTTTTGTATTCTTCATCCGTCCAATACAGCATTTCAACGATGTCATGATACATAAAATAATTGGTTAAACTTTCTTGGTTTTTCCACCATAAGTTCAAGACGGTATGGATTGCATTCAGGACATAGGAATTCGGGGAACTATAAATAAACCAGTTGCCCACTCGGGAACCGCTATAAGTAAAAAAGAAACAGTTTTGTTTTTTGATTTCCTGTAATGACTGGCTTAAATCTTGGGTCAGCAGGCAGGTTGAATCTAGCCAGACACCCCCATATTTGGTGAGTAATTCTGTTCTCAGCCAGTCTGAAAAGTGAGTAGGACTAGAATTAATCAGTTTTTCGATATGTGGAGGAATTCTGACATAGTCAGATAAATTATTTTTAGTCAAAATGATTAAATCAAAATCCTCACCAATATATTTTTTTTGACTTTCTAATGCCACCTTAACTACAGCAGGAGCGGTTGCTGGATTATCCCAGAAAACAAAAGCTTTATTTTGATTGATTTTTTTTATACTTAAGTTTTCTCTGATTTTTTCCTTAATCTCGGATTTATTTTGAATAATAAATTCCGCCATGAGATGACGTTCTAATAATAGCGATGGGTGGATCTTAAACGCTGCTTCCACATCATAATTGGCATGCAGGGTGTTTTTTATTGCATGGTTGATAATGAGTCGAGATTTTTCTTTATCATTTTTCTTTTCATAAATCCCTGCAATTTTTAAATCTAGCAATGCATTATTAGCAAAATCTTTTTTACACTGTTCATACAATTTCAGT
>JAHLFF010000287.1 GCA_018883945.1 Candidatus Acinetobacter avistercoris | reverse complement strand
ATTTAAAAGTATAGATGAATAGTTTTAATTATGAATTAAATTTCATATGAAAATCACTATTTGTTAAATACAAATAAAAGATTTAATACCATTAAATAGTTGCTTTTAACGCTATAGAAAAATAATTAGCATATAATAAAATTGAAAGATGAATCTATAAAAATGAGTCGTAAAACTAAACCTTTAATTATTTCTGCAATTGTCGTGATTGCCATTATTGCCTTTGTTTTTTATCAAAATAACCGAGACACTGCACCTCAAAGTGCGAACTTAAATTCGAGTCATCAGATTATTATCGCTTATCAGACTGGCGTTGATCCAACTAAAGTTGCTCAAGCTAATGGCGACTACGAAAAAAATAGCCAACAAGCAATCCAATGGAAAAAATTCGATACAGGCGCAGATGTGGTGAATGCACTCGCGTCTGGTGATGTCAGTATCGGAAATATAGGGACGAGCCCATTGGCAGCTGCTGCCAGTAAAGATTTACCCATAGAAGTGTTTTTCGTTACTTCAAAATTAGGCGGCTCAGAAGCATTGGTTGTCAGTAATAAATCAGGTATTCAAAACCCACAAGATTTAATGGGTAAAACAATAGCAGTGCCTTTTGTATCAACTGCACATTACAGCTTATTGTCTGCCTTAAAGTATTGGCAGATTTCTGATGAACAAGTCAAAGTGATCAATTTAAGACCTCCTGAAATTTCAGCAGCTTGGGAACGTGGGGATATTGATGCCACTTATGTATGGGAGCCTGCATTAAGCAAAGCTACAGCAACAGGTAAAGTTTTAGTGGATTCAAAGCAAGTGGCAGATTGGGGTTCACCAACATTTGATGTATGGGTTGTACGCAAAGATTTTGCAGCAAAAAATCCAGAATTCTTAAAATCATTTGTGAAAACCTCACTGGAGCAGATTGATGCTTACAATGCAGATCCTCAATTATTTCAATCTAACGATAAGAATATTCAAAGTATTGCTGAACTGACCGGTTCAGACGTCAAAGATATTCCCTTATTACTCTCTGGAAATATTTATTTGAATCAGCAGCAACAGATTGATCTTTTTTCAAATCAGTTTGCTCAGAATATTCAAGATACGGCGACTTTTTTGAAGTCACAAGGCAAAGTTGACACGCTAAAAACTGAATATCAAAGCAATGTTACTTCTGCATTTTTAACTCCATAAGGATGATCAGAATGAGTATCCTAAAAGCTGAAAATATTACGCTTAGCTATCCGAATCAATCCGTTCCTGTTTTAAAAGATATTTATTTAGATATACCTGAGTCTTCTTTAACCGTGATTTTGGGTGAGTCGGGATGCGGTAAGACCACCTTGTTAAATATCTTGGCAAGTTTTCAACAACCTAGTTCTGGGAAGGTGAAAATTGATGATCAGGTTTTTTTGCAACCCGATGCACGCCGAGCAGTTGTATTTCAAGAGCATGCTTTATTGCCTTGGTTAGATGTATCGGAAAATGTTGGATTTTCATTGAAAATGAAAGGCTTGAAAGAAGCAGAGATTCAGCGTCAAGTAGACGCTATTTTGAGTACAGTCGGTTTATCTCATGTTTATAAATCGAATATTTGGGAACTTTCAGGTGGAATGAAACAGCGAGTGGGTATCGCTCAAGCGTTGATTAGTCATGCACCCTTTATTTTATTAGATGAACCTTTTGCAGCCTTGGATGCTTTTACCCGAGAAAATATGCAAGAGTTTGTATTGAACTTATGGATTAAAGAAAATAAAGGGTTTTTCTTAATTACACATGATATTGAAGAAGCGCTGTTATTAAGTAATCAATTGGTGTTAATGACGGCTCATCCTGGAACGATTGTAGAAACACTTCATCTTGATTTTGCAGAACGCTATCGTCATGGAGAGTCGATTCGCTCTATTAAGTCGGATCAACAATTTATCAAGTTACGTGAACAGCTTTTTGAACGCTTAAAATCTCAAAAATTAGATTCAGAGGTGTTGACATGAGTATTCAAAGTCAAAAAGTTGCTCAGCAAAACATTTCGAGTCAAAAAAATCTTGATCGAGCTAAAACCAATAAAGTTCTGTCATTCAATAGTTTTCAGCGCTTAAAAAAGCACGCCAGTCTTTTTCTCAGTATTCTCAGTGTTTTAAGCTTATTATTGATCTGGTTCACGATTAGCGCTTTACATTGGGTTCCTGAATTATTCTTACCAAGCCCGCAAGCCGTATGGCAAAAGTTTATTCAGGTCAGTCAGCAGGGATTTATGAAAGCCACACTCTGGCAACATTTAGCTGAAAGTATTGGTCGTGTATTTAGTGCATTACTTGCTGCAATTATTCTGGGCGTTCCAATTGGTCTTTGGATGGGATTGAATAAGTGGGCTCGTGCAGTTTTAGATCCTTTGGTTGAGTTATTAAGACCGATTCCACCGTTGGCATATTTACCATTATTGGTCATTTGGTTTGGTATTGGAGAAACGACCAAAATTTTACTGATTTTCTTCTCTATTCTCGCACCTGTAATTATCAGTACAACGCATGGTGTATTGAGCCATCAGCAGAATCGTGAACGTGCAGCATTGTCTTTAGGCGCAACACGCGTTCAAGTCCTACGCTTTGTGATTTTACCCACGGCGTTACCGCATATTCTTACAGGGATTCGTATCGGTTTAGGAGTTGGCTGGTCAACGCTGGTGGCTGCTGAACTGGTTGCAGCAGATCGAGGTATTGGTTTTATGGTGCAATCGGCAGCTCAGTTCCTCATTACCGATACTGTGATTCTCGGCATTATTGTCATTGCATTTGTGGCGGTGAGTTTTGAGTTATTTTTAAGGTGGATACAGAAGCAATTGGCACCTTGGTATGGTCAACAGTTTTAAGCAATGCGGTTATTAGGTTTTAAGGGAACGTTTAGTTAAGAAAAGTTGAAGAACAGATGTTAGAGAACAGAAGTTGGGAGCAGAAGAATGTCATTTGAAATAGAGAAGATAAAACCAAGTATTGGTGCAATTGTTCATGGTGTGGATCTGAATCACGTAGATTCCAGCATGATTCAAAAAATACAGGATGCATTGCTTAATCATCAAGTGATCTTTTTTAGAAAGCAGCAGCTCAAATCAGATGCTCAAGTTGAATTGGCAAAAACGTTTGGGTCTTTGCATATTCATCCCATTTATCCGGCGATACCCAGCTCTCCTGAAGTTATTGTATTGGATAGCCATAAACTAGATTTGCGCGATAATGAACTGTGGCATACAGATGTCAGTTTTAGTCAAACACCGCCGCTGGGCTGTGTGCTACAAGCGATTAAAATTCCTGACGTTGGTGGTGATACCTTATGGGCCAGTGGTACAGCCGCTTTTAATGCACTCAACCCTGAATTGCAAGACAAACTGCGTGATTTAACAGCAACGCATGATATAAAAAAATCCTTTCCGCTGGAGCGCTTTGGCCAAACACCTGAAAGTTATGAAAAGTTGATTCAAACTTTTAAGAAAAATCCGCCTATCATCCATCCAGTTGTTCGCAGTCATCCTGTTACAGCCCAACCGATACTCTTTGTAAACCAAGGTTTTACCACGCAAATAAATGAATTGTCGGAATTTGAAAGCAATGAGTTATTAGCGTTCTTATTTCAACATGCAGTAAAAGATGAATTTCATTTAAGGTGGCAATGGCAAGAAGGGGATGTTGCGATTTGGGATAATCGTTGTACACAACATAAAGCGCTGTTTGATTATGGTGATGCTCATCGTATTATGCATCGAACTACGATCAATGGGTCTGTTCCGTACTACCAAAAAGCGAGTTAAGTCTTTGTTTTAAAGTGTAAGTTATGTTTTTATTTTAAAATATTATTTAAATCCGAATCCTAAAAGAACTCTATCAAAAGAACTTCTTTATTGATGATTCTTTCATGCCTCTTTGTCGAAACGAATGAGAGTCTAATTTTTCTTATATTGCTTAAAATCCTATGAGGTGAGAGAGCCAAGAGAGATGTTATATAATGATTCAATTTGAAATAAATATTAAAGATGTCTAAAGATTTTAGTGCTGAAACGTATATTGTAGATGATAATTTGATTGATACGCTTAACTGGTTGGTCCATCATCAAGATTGCTATGAATCATTTGAATATGATGCAACGATCCAAGAATTACACGTTCATCATGCAAATGGCACAGACCGTATTAAGAAAGGGGATTATTTAAATGCTCAATATGGCATTTTAATCACTTCACTTTAAAAGTTATGCGCAAATAGAATTAAACGCCAGCGACGTATACGATTCCGAAAACATAAAAAGCCCATGCGGGCTTTTTATGTTTATAGATCAGGGTTCGTAGATCTGAGTTGATAGGTTCGCTTTGATCGGACAGCTTTGATCGGACAGAGTTGAATTAACTCGCCATTGCGTCAATGGTGAGTTCTCCAATGGTTGGCTTCGCTTTTTCAACGATTAGCCCCAGTTTATTAAAGAGCTGTTTATCACGACCTTCGCCTGCATTAGGCGTTGTTAGTAATTTCTCACCAGAAAATAGTGAGTTCGCGCCCGCCATAAAGGCCATTGCTTGATCCGCGTCAGACAAAGACTCTCGACCTGCAGATAAGCGAATATAGCTTTTTGGCATAATAATACGTGCAACTGCAATGGTGCGAATCCATTCAGTAATATCTAGTTTTTCCACGTCAGCCAAAGGCGTCCCTTCGATCGGAACAAGCATATTGATTGGAACAGATTCAGGCTGGATCGGTAGCGTTGCTAATTCATGGAGTAAACCAATA
Organism: Candidatus Acinetobacter avistercoris; assembly: GCA_018883945.1. GTDB lineage: Bacteria > Pseudomonadota > Gammaproteobacteria > Pseudomonadales > Moraxellaceae > Acinetobacter > Acinetobacter avistercoris. The sequence continues at coordinate 1,890 of JAHLFF010000287.1, read as the reverse complement.
CGATCTTTCGTGTCTTCACCTAAACCGACAATTCCACCGCTACATACTTTCATACCGGCTTGACGCACCACGTCTAATGTATCTAAACGATCATCAAAAGTACGAGTGGTGATCACATTTGGATAATATTCTCGTGAGGTATCTAAATTATGATTGTAATAATCCAGACCTGCGTCTCTGAGTCGTTCAGCTTGAGATTGATTGAGCATGCCAAGAGTCATACAGGTTTCTAAACCCAAAGCTCTTACTTCTTTGACCATTTCAAGAACATAAGGCATGTCACGTTCATGTGGATTACGCCAAGCTGCACCCATGCAGAAACGTGAAGAACCAGAAGCGACCGCTTCTTTAGCTTCTTGAATAACTTTTTCAACCGCAATGCGTTTTTCAGCTTCTAACTTAGAATCATAACGTGCAGATTGAGAACAATATTTGCAATCTTCAGGGCATTTACCCGTTTTGATTGAAAGTAGCGTACTCACTTGAATGGCATTGGCTTCAAAATTCTGACGATGAACAGTTTGAGCTTGAAAAACTAAATCTAAAAACGGTTGCTCATAAAGTTTTTGAATTTCTTCACGCGTCCAATCATTGCGTATTTGCATGTTATATCCATAAAGTTTTAAACCGATGTATTTGATCATACTCGATTTTGAGCAGATGCAAAGCGTAAAAAATGACATTATTGGCTTGAAAAAATAATCATTATTGCTAATTTTATTGATTTTAAGAATTATCGATTTAGTTGCAAAGTTAGCATGAATCAACACGAGTTAGTTACAAAGTTATTTTTTAAAATGATAAATTCTGCGAATATGAAGCTAAAAAGTCAACATACACATATTTTGGTTTCGAAAATGCCAGATTCCATTTTTAATTCATCGAACGATTATATGTGTGGAATGCCATAACTTATTTTCTTTTGAGTAATTGTTCATCAATAGCCCAATCAATATGGACTTGCACAAGTTCACTTTGCGTTTCACGTTTAGCAATTAATTCATTCTGAATCTGTTGAGAATAGGGTGCATTTCCTAAGCCTATAGCAATATTGCGCATAAAGCTTTCATAACCTGTTCTACGCAAAGGACTACCTTCTGTACGTAATAAAAAGGTCTCTAGATCCCACTGCCATAACTCCAACAAACTTGCATGATCCAGTCCATGACGGGGATTAAAATCATCAATAGTGGCTTTTTTTGCAAAGCTGTTCCATGGACAAATTAACTGGCAGTCATCGCATCCAAACACACGGTTACCAATACCACGTCTAAGTTCGAGGGGGATAACCCCTTGAAATTCAATGGTTAAATATGCAATGCATTTTCGTGCATCTAACATATAGGGTTCAACAATAGCTTGGGTTGGACAAATATCAATACAAGCAGTACACGAGCCACAATGTGATGTTGCAGGTGAATCAAAAGCTAAGTCTAAAGAAGTAAATAACTCACCTAAGACAAAAAATGATCCTGATTTTTTATTAATAAGTAAAGTGTGTTTACCAGTCCAGCCCATTCCCGCATTTTCAGCCAAAGATTTCTCGAAAATAGGAGCCGAATCCGCAAAAGGGCGTGATTCAAAATCCCCAACTTTTTCTTTAATTTGTGTCGCCAGTGTTTTTAATCGACCACGCATGACTTTGTGATAATCACGCCCACGCGCATAGCGCGCGATAATGGCTGAGTTCGGTTCATCAGGCACGTAACGCGGTTTTGGTGTTTCGACCAAGTAATTCATACGTACACAAATAATGCTTTTAGTGTTTGGAAGCAGTAAGGTCGGATCTGCTCGTTTTTCTAAATTTTCTTCTAAAAATTTCATGTCACCATGGTAACCACGTTTTAGATATTCTTTTAAACGTGGTAATTCTGCTTGAGCATCTGGTTT
>JAHLFF010000286.1 GCA_018883945.1 Candidatus Acinetobacter avistercoris | reverse complement strand
AGGGCCGCGTAAAGACGATATTTGTTACGCTACGCAAAACCGTCAGGATGCAGTACGTGACTTGGCTGAACGTTGTGATGTTGTTCTAGTTGTGGGTTCGCCAAATTCATCCAATTCAAATCGTTTGCGTGAGCTTGCGGAACGTATGGGTAAGGCGGCTTATCTGGTCGATAATGCCGATGAACTTAAACAGGAATGGTTTAAAGAAAATGCTCAGATTGGAGTCACAGCAGGTGCTTCTGCACCGGAAATTTTAATTAAACAGGTGATTCAGCGTTTGCAGGACTGGGGCGCTCAAGCACCACGTGAGCTGGATGGGCGTGAAGAGAATATCACCTTTAGTTTGCCGAAAGAGTTACGTATTTCGGTAACTCAAGTCTGAAGTGTTAAGTATTTAACATTCTGAATTCTTTTAAAATTGACAGATAATTGCTTTTTAGCAATTATCTGTTTTTTTATACCTTTTATCTGTTGTGTGTAGTTTTTGTAATTTTAATAAGTAATAGTTTAAATGGGTCAGGCTTAGACCTAGGGGGGAGGGAGAGTATGCGTAAAATTCAGGGGTTTACCTTAATTGAGTTAATGGTGACGATTGCGGTGTTGGGAATTATTGCGACGATGGCTGCTCCTTCTTTTGGGGAAATGCTGATTAAGCAAAGATTAAATACGCTAGCGCGTGATTTTGCAAATTTAGTGACAGATGCCAGAGGGCATGCTATATCTTCACGCAAAAATATAACAATAAAATTGGATTGTCCTATGAGTGATAGTGGCTCGAAGGAGTGTCCAGAAAATACGGAAACTTTGTACTATTGGAATAAATCTCTCAATGATACTGAGTTAAAAAGCTTAAGTCTGGATGATGTTGTTTTTTCAGGGCTTGGATTAGCAAAACAAAGAACAGCCATGATAGATAACCCAAATTATGATCCGAGTCGCCCTGAAGATTTAACGGCGGATCCTCCTGTAAATCCTAAAAAAATTCAAGTGGTTGTTCCTTTGGAATTTACGTTTTGTAATTCGAAAATTAAGCAAAGTCGTACAATCTATATCTCTAGTGTGGGGACTGTAGATCGAATTGAGTCGGGGGTATGTTCATGAGCGGTCTATATCTACAAAAAGGTGTTGGTTTAATGGAGGTACTTGTTGCACTTGTGATTTTGGCAATTGGTGTATTGGGATTTTCTGCGTTACAGCTAAAAGGTATGGAGGCTGCGCAGGAAGCAAATGAGCAAGCGATAGCTGTTAATTTTGCAAGAGATTTAGCAGAAAGAATGCGAGTGAACCGTTCTGCTTTATCGCAATATGCCACTTTTATAAACACTAAAGAAGATGGTTATAGAGGTTGTACATCAACAAACTCAATTATTAATGGCAGTGAGCAAATTCAGATCCCGAATTGTAATTCAGAAAATATGGCCAAACATGATGTAGGTGAAATAATTGCAAGGGCTAAAGATTTGGGACAAACGATCATTGTTAGGGGATGTGTGAAAAGTAACTTGAGTTGTATATATGTTGCATGGGGCAATACATCTATCACTTCAACCGATGTGTCTGCATGTATAAATGAAACTACTGGAACATATAGAAGTGATGCTCAATGTTTAGTTTTGGAGGCATATTAAAATGAAAGTTAATCCAAAACAGCAAGGTTTTACTCTAATTGAGTTGATGATTGCATTGGTACTAGGTTTACTTGTTAGTGCTATTGCCATCAATCTATTTCTTTTGGGGCAAAGAAGCTCTACGGTACAACAAGGGATGATGAGCCTGCAAAATTCAACTTTATTTAATTTGGGTTCGGTCATTAACTCAATCCGCATAGCGAATTTGAACTCATCAAAGCCTTTTATAGATGACACGGTGCTTTATGGTGGGATTGTTTTAGCTGATAGAAATATCTCAAATAATATAAAAGATGACGGAAGTCTGAATTTTACGATTGATGATGATTTGCTAACGAAAAATACTATTGGTCCTTCGAATTTAGATGGTCAAAGTAGTGATCAGCTTGTCGTGCAATATAAAGTTAGTACATCGAATCAATATGATTGTGAAGGGCGAGAAGTTACAGCGAATGATTATGTAGTTGAAAGATATTTTCTAAGAGAAGATACAAACCCACGTAATGATCCAAACGAAGCTTTAGTACTCGCATGTAAAGCTACACGATATACCGAGAATACTGCAAAAACTAATACTACTTTGCCAGGATTAAGTGGGGGCGGTGAAATTATCGTACCTCGTGTTGATCACTTTGCTGTTCGATTAGGTGTTGCCTTTGATGGCGCTAATCCAGATTGTACGGGTATTAGCACAACCACAGGAAGTGGTGAGAATGTCCAAACTGTGAATTATGAGGCTGATAGCAAACTAGATTGCTTTAGTTACATGGATATAGATGACTATATAGGCTTATCCGGACGAAAACCTCAAATTGTTTCAGTACAGCTGGGTTTATTGGTCCGTTCTACAGACTCTACGGGTGCCAATCAGTATTTTGATAAAGATCGTGAATATGAGGTATTGGGTGTAAAAGCTAAATTGATTGCTGATAATAACAATAATCTTTATTTAAGGAGTGTTGTGAATCAAACAATTGCCATTAGAAATGGGTTTGGGATTGAGTAGTTAAAATATGAAGAAAATCAATGCTAAAAAATCTCAAAGTGGTGCAACG
>JAHLFF010000285.1 GCA_018883945.1 Candidatus Acinetobacter avistercoris | reverse complement strand
AAGCCATAGCAAGGAAATATTTTGAAGACTCATTAGCTTTCATCCTCAAACAGCAGTGGCTGAAGCTGGCGTTCAAGCTCTGCCATCTTTTCAGCAGCATGCGGTTTAATCTTCCTGCCGAATAAAACCAGATTACGGCCTGCCTCACTGGCAGCATCTGAAGCACGTTCATATTGCAGAACAGCTTTATTAAATTCAGAAATAAGAGTTAAGTTCTGGGATTTGATGAAGTTAGACATCTCATCAAAAGCTGCAATATAGCTTTCTTTAAAAAGAGCAGCCTGCTTACCGGTGAAGCCCATGACTAGAAAAACAAACCCATTTTTTGTCATTTCATACATTGGCCGAGGTTTGCCCTGATTATCAATGTATTCCGTGAGCGCAAAATTGCGCGCGCTAAAGTCAGCAGAACATTCTAGTTCTCTCAGTGCACGAAGAACATCACGATGATTTCGTCGGAAGTACTTTGCTACTTTTAACGATGTTGTCGTTGCTTCAGCTTGGTTATCACTATTATGAAAGCGATTACTGATTTCAATTAATTGTTCTTGGGCTTCAGGTGAAAAGTTAAGAGGTTTATTCATTGAGAAACCTCCAGTCTTTTAGAAGCCATCCATGCTTGAACTTCAGAAAGACGCCATACTGTAACTGTTGGGCTTAATTTTACTGGAGCAGGAAATTCACCACGTTTTACCCAATTCCAGATAGTTTTATCTGAAACTCCAAGTAGGCCTTTTGAAGCAGGGCGTGCATTAACAAGTTTAGATTTACCCTTATTAATACCGCTTTTGTATATATGAGTAGATGCTTGTTTTTCTGGAAAGTTTGCTAGATCTTTAATTCGCAAAAAACGCTCTTGGTTAAGAGATGTCATAACACTCATCCTATTCAGTTGAGATAGCTGCTACCGCTATTTCCTTGCAATTCATTGCAATAGTTTGCGGTAGCTTGATGAGTGCATAAGAGCAAATTGATAATGGGGTGGTGAAGAAGGAAAGGGGTAGTAGTAACGCGGAAAAACTGCTATTACCCCAAAATAAGAATATGATTTTTATTGTTTTATTGGGGTGATGCCTTTGGTGGTATTTTGTTGTTTATTACTTTGATATTTCCACCTCTCTTGGCTTTGGGGTGACGGCAAATTTTATCAATGTATTTACAGATGTCCTCAGCTTGAACTGCAGGAAAATGTTCTTTTATCCAATTAGTCACAGTACTCTGTTTTGGTGGTGGTTGATTGCTTTCAGGATCATAGTTAGACCAGTATTCTTTAATGACGCCATATACAGCTTCCAGAGCTGGTGTTGTATAAACCTTTTCGTTGATGTTTATAAATTCACACCGCCCATTTTTCTGAAGATGGATAAGCTCATCAACAGTGATGCTCTGCCTATCCTCAAGTTTTTTGACTATTGCAGATAGTAGGCCATTATTGACACTAGCTTTTATGATGTCGTCATTCTTAATTTCTACTTCAAGCTCAAGTCGTTCAATTTTTTTCAAGTATTCCAGCTTTTCTTTTTCCAGTTTTTGTAGCTGTTGATTCATTATCTCTAATTGATCTGAGAGACTGGTTGGGTTCGATTCCTTGAAGAAGATCTCAGGATCATTCTCTTGGGCAGAGATAGGGATTTCATTCGTGTGAGATAAAATGGGATTATCTGAATTTACTGCGACTGTATTATTTTTTACTGAAAATAAATCATTTATCTCAGAACTTGGAAATATGATTTCGCTCGAGTGGAACTCATTTCCTTTAAAGTCTGTTGCTTCAACTAGCCATCTAATTTTTTTGATATCGTCATCAATCATTCTTGGAAAAGCTTTTAGATATTGTCCATTTGAAGGAGGAATTAAAGGAGCATATGTAGTTGGTTGAGTTATGAACTCAATGATTTTGTCTACATTGAAAAAAATACCTGAATCTGAAGAATATTTGGGATCGAGATGATCTATTAATTTTGAGAAATGAATATAGCCTTTAAAAATCATTGACCATTTTACTTCTTCTATATGAACTACTGGAGCATTTGAATAGATATCATCTTGATGTCTTTCTTCACCAATACATACCAAGTTGCCTTCAAAGTAAATACAAGGATGTAATTGTCCTATTCGACAGTAGTGTTTTATATCATTAACAGAAAGGGTGTTTTTTGAAGCCGAAATGACTTCTTCGAGCGAATAAAATGATTTCATATGCCTCCCACAGCATCCCCAAAATGTAGCTAAGCCAATCGAATTGGGTATCCGACTTTCACCCCGTCGGGCTAGACTTAGCAAACTGAATATAGCAAATAACTAAGTTATTACCAGTATTAGATCGCTTAACTCATTGCTTAGATTTAGGCACGTTTCCCCTTAGGGAATGGAACAACATTATTTCTAAGGCTATCTATAAAATCAGCCCATTCTTGCATCATCTTGGTTCTGTACCGTAAATGCTGAGCATGGTTATACGCTTGAGAGACGGCGTTTCCGGTTTTGTGAGCCAGCTGCACTTCAATAGCATCGTGCATGTATCCTTGCTCGTGTAGGGTGGTGGATGCTAGACCTCTAAAACCATGGCCGGTCATTTTGCCGGTATAGCCCATTGTTCGGATCGCGCTTAATAGAGCATTGTTACTTAATGGTTTCGCCGTACTATGGTTATAAAATACGAACTGCTTATTCCCAGTAAGAGGCATTAGGCTTTCTATCAGTTCTATAGCTTGCCTAGATAATGGAACGATATGTACTAAGGCCATTTTCATTTTATGTGGTGGGATTCTCCATTCTTGAGTATCAAAATTGATCTCATCCCATTCCATATTGATAAGTTCAGATGTTCTGACAAAAGTTAGAGTCATTAGCAGTAATGCTGTTTTTACTAAGATATTGCCGTGGTAACGGTCCATGCGATGCAAGAATGCCGGGAACTCAGATATATCGAGTCGAGCCATATTTTTGATCTTTCTTGGCTTTAAGGCTTCTTGGAGATGTGGGGTTGGATCATTTTCTATTAAGCCTTTACGGATTGCATATCGGAACACTCGACCTGTAAGGGGAATAGAGCGTTTTGCCATCTCTTGGGCACCACGAGCTTCTATACGCTGAGCACATTCAAGAATATCTTTCCCTTTGATCTGGTCGATAGGCATCTTTCCAATATATGGAAATAGGTCTTTTTCAAATACAGATAGGTCTCGGTAGTATGTGCCATCCCTAATGATGGCTTTCCGACCTTCCAACCATTCTAGAGCCAAGTTTTGAAATAAGGTGCTTTGATCTATTTCAGCTTTACGCTCTTTCTTCTTTTTAGCTGGATCAATTCCATTGCTTAGCAATTCTCTGGCTTCTAAGTGCTTTGCTCTGGCCTGGGCAAGACTCATAAATTCGTAAGAGCCTAAAGTTAGATTTTTCTGTTTACCATCGAAACGATAAGCATAGATCCAAGTCATGCGGCCAGTATTGAATACATGAAGCTGAAGGCCATTACCATCACTATATTTGTCTGGAGTCTTCTTATCAGGCGTAGGCTTTAGACGCTTAATCTTGGTATCTGTGAGCATGATGGTATACCCCAATGTTGGTATAAACATGTTGGTATTGATGTCGTACCAACCTTTATACCAACAATATACCAACGATTGCAGGGGATTGCACTTCTTTGCTATAGACAATAAAAAAGGCTTAATCCCTTTAGAATAAAGCCTTTCTTCACTGCATTGGATTGCAGTTCTTTCGAATTTGGCGGTGAGAGAGGAAGTCGCAACAACAATACAAACCATTGAAATATATAATAATAAATTTAGATTATTTAAGATATACCGACAAATATACCGACAAGTGGAAAAAGTTATGATGTCGGTACACGTATCGTTAATTAGATTCCTTAACTCTCGATTTGGGTAATTTTATATATTGAATGAGTTTAATAGCAGAAAAAAATATAAATGGTTTTACTGTTTCTTCCAATTTTTTTTACTGGCCGAGTAATTCGAATAGTTGGGTAACTTTACGGTAACTGTTGTAAGTTATTTTAGGTATATTGAGCCGAGTATCTTTGAGCTAGTTACTGAATTGTATTGAGTAATTCACTTTTCAAAAGTTATTTTTATTTATCATAGTATTTTCTTTAATCATAAAAAATAGGGGGTTATATGGGGCTTATCTTTCTAGTCATTCATGCAGTTGTTTCTTTTGCTGTCGGTAAAGTAGTTGTTAATTCAAAGCCAGAAATAGTCAATTGGTCGATAAACAAAAAACAAGCTGTAGCACTAGTCTGGTTTTTCTTAAGCATACTGGTGTGGTTGGGCTTTTGGAAAGCAATAATGCAATTAGACTTCGCTATTGAGAGTCATCTCTTTATGAGTATTGGTACGTCAATTATTATGGGTATGATTTTTTACCACGCTTTAACCCCTAAAAAACAAACAAGTTAAAAACAAAAAAAGCCGGTATTACTCCGGCTTTTTTAAATTGATTACTTCTTCGGAAATAGTATCCCATACATCCCACACCACTCTAGATAATAACAGTCAAGGGTAGTGTTACATGGGTTTGATTAATTGCTCTAAGTGCTATCGCTGGTCTAGGTACGGATTGTATTCACTCATCCACTCTAATCCTTTTACTGTTTTTCGCTTCTCTTGCCATGACTGGTTAGATTTATTGAAGTTTGTTTCAGCTAGTGTCTGATTAAACTTGATTGGATAACGTGGATTCTCCTTGTTGTAGTCGCGGATCTGCTGCTTAATGTCGCGGACTTGAGTGCGGTCCCCTGATTCAAGCGCATTTACATAGCGCTCTTTCCAGCGTGCATTAACATAGGTTTGTGCTGACTTGTCTTTCAGCTCCATGCCGCGGAATCGACCTTCTTTCGCAATGCTGGCCGGCTGTGCATCAAGCATCTTAATAATACCTTCCCATGCTTCAACATCGTTTGTCTTAACTCCGGTTTTCATATTGCGATAATCACCAGTGGTTGCAGCAATAGCACCTTGCCCCACGCTTGTAATCGCTTTAGGTAGTAATTGCACACCAGATTGACCATAGGCACCCACTTGAGCCAGTGCAACGGATTCCTTCACCTTCTCAAGTAATCCACCGATAGGACCTGCAATCTGTGAAATCTCGGAAGATTTCATATAATCACTGGTGGTTGGGCTGAAATATGCAGTCGCAGGGATTAAGTCACCCATACCCATACGACCCTTAACATCAATCAATGGATTTAAGTTGACGATACCATCCATTAAGACAGTATTTACGCCATTGCCCAGCGTTTGACCTAATGCATCCTGTAAAGCTATTTGAATCTCACGTTCGGTATTAACTGGTTTACCCATTAAACCGCCGGCAGTTTCAACAACATCTAGAATATCGCGTACAAACGGCAAGCCAGTCGTACCAGAAAGGGCCATTAAAATTCCCAGCATGGTTAGGATGGATCTGGATACACCAAAACCGACTAATGCGGCCATTTTCTTTTTAAACTCGTCATCTTCGCCGCCATACAAGCCAGCTTTTTGCATTCTGACCATCTGTTCGATATATGCAATCATAAATTGCTTATACATCATCAGTGCGCTACCGATGTTGCCACGTGCTAAACGTGGTCGGTTGCCTTTGTTGTAGATACCTTGGGTTTCTTGAATAGTTCTGACGGCGAAGTCATACGCATCTTTAAAGCCTAGTTTCTCTAATTTGGCTTGGCCCAGACTTTCGGCCACGTCCAAGGCTGCAAACAATGAAGTACGGCGGTTGACCGTTTCAGATGCTTGAGCAAATAAGCCAGACGCATGGCTGATTAATTGCCATGTACTCGCACCAAGGCCAGACTTACCACGCTCTAGGCCCTGCATCATCCATGTGTTTTGTGGATCTAAGTGGCCTTCTTTTCTGGCACGTTCATAATGGTCTTTATACTTCCGATCCATTGCATCGGTGCCTTTTCTCCAAGTGATAACCGCTTTACGGAAGGCTCTTAGAATAGTTCCTTTGTCTCTGCTGTACTGCATCAAGTAAGGGAAGGTTTGCAATAGTGGCTGGGTTAAGTTCACCACACCAAACATGGCTGAGAATCCCATATACCAAACAAACGCAAAGTTTTTAACTGCTGCAAGTTCTTCCTGAGTATCGAGCGAATAATCACGCAACCGGATAGCATCCTCTTGAAAGGCTGGATCTTCGATATTTGTGATTGATTCATCAATGGCTGGGTTGTAGCTCTGGTTTGCTGAATAACGCGCATTCGACATAACAAACGATGCTAGGACGCGCTTTAAGTCACTATCAAAACCTTCAATCCCCTGGCGTTTCAAAAGTCGTTTAAGGTTAGGGTTATTCTGGACGGCGTACTTAATATACGCTGTTTCAGCATCACCAATCGGTAAACCTGATTCTTTAGCGAATAACGCCACGGTTTCAGGACTTACGCCCTGGAACAGTTTGTGTTGTAACTCATTAATCTGACCTTGCTCAA
>JAHLFF010000034.1 GCA_018883945.1 Candidatus Acinetobacter avistercoris | reverse complement strand
GTGTAGTACGTAAGAATCGCAATGATGATTTAACACTTGGATCTATGCAAAAACATCTAATCTCAATTTTACGACTTAAGCCTTCAAAGCCACCGTAGTAATCCAATAATTCATCCAAAATATCAGCAAGTTTTTTACCGTGTAATGGGTCATTAGAAGCGTTCATAGTAGATTAATCATATTTTGGGAGGTCATCATTATAACCTGAGCAAGTTGAAAAATGAGAGTGGTGGAATTTAAACGTAATGAACATTGAAAATTACAACTTATTTTCTATTTTACTTTTTCTAATTATAAATTTGTCAAATTCTATTAAATTAATTATACAGTCAGTGCAGTACATTGAAAGAAACATATGAGTAGGATACAGTCTTTGATATTCTATTTAATATAAAATGAAGTTATTCGACTTCAGAATGACTACTAATAAGTAAAAAATTTATGAAAGCCATTACAGCATTACAAAAACTAGTTTTAGATCCTAAATCAAATTTGACGGATATACTTCGTAATGCATTATTAATTTCACAAAAATTAGGTTTGTATGATTTTAAGTCATGGTGTGAGCTTGAATTAAAAGGATACGAGGATATTGATGAGTCAAATATACCCGAGTACAGGTGTATTTATGGTTCTTTTCATGTTTTAGATGTGCGTAATGGAAGACGTCAATATGTTGGTGATCAAGCAGTAGGGCAAATAATAAGAGATGGTGCTATTTTTTTTCAGGAAACATTAGTGAGTGATCAAGATTTTTTTGATTTTAGGTTTCCAGATGATAAAAATGCATTTCTAAAAAAAACATTTAATCTTAATTCAAGCAATTATATCTTTTATTCAAAAGTAAATAAAATTGCTATAAAAAAAGTTTTAGAAATTATTAGAACAAAAGTCTTAGAGTTTTCTATTGAGTTAGATAAAGAAGGTATATTAGGTGAGGATTGGGAATTTACGATAGAGGAAAAAAAATTGGCTATCAATATTACAAACTTTCAAGGAATCTTGGGGGATGTTAAACATAGTAATGTTCAACAAACAAACACTTTAACAGTTCAAAAAAATGATTTTGAATCATTAGAGCGATATTTAAAATGTAATGGTATTGAAAGCGATGATATTTTGGACTTAAAAACTATTATAGATGTTAGCCCTCTACCGCAGTCACAAAGTGAATATAGTCCTGATTTAAAGAATTGGATGACAAAAATGATTGGTAAGTCTATTGATGGCACTTGGCAGGTTACTGTGGGTGCCGCAGGTAGTCTCCTTGCTACAGGTCTTCAACAGTATTTTGGAATTCTAGGCTAACAAAAAAAAGAGTCCATGTTATCTAATGGTGGACTCTAGTCCCAAATTCGGGACTTCTTAATATTTTTTAGGTAGCCAGTAAATAGACGTGACATAGTTTGTCGCACTTGTTGGGTAAAAATTGGAAATATTTTCATATTTGAACTATAAAAATAACTTTACTAATGTGGACGTTTTTATAATATGCGGGTAATGGATTCACAATAGGTATCTGAATAATAAGCTTTCCCAAGATTTAAAGATCATAGCCACGCAGACTTGCGTAGGCTAGACTAATACGCAAGTCGACTAGCGATCTGATTTCTGCATAACTTATATTATGTTCCTTAGGATACTCAGCAACGTGATGATTTAAATTATACATCACGTTGCTGAGCTGTAGCTACAAACAGTGTTGTGTAGGCTACAGTCTCAGATATTCTATTTAACTTATGTTTACCTAAAGTCTAGTTCATAATACTATTTAACCATATAATAATTAAATTTCAACAACATATGCACAAACACATAATTATTTTTATAAAGTAACTTCATGAACTATACGTTTTATTCCTTTAAGATCTGCCTAGAATGGCAACTATGCTATCTCGCTCGGTAATGTGGTGCGCTGGTTAGGTACGAAAGCGGAAGAGCTGGAAGTGTCGATCTTTCCGGGCTTTACCGCATCTGAAATCCTGTACCATGCAGACGGTTCGCTAAAAGGCATCCAAACCGGTGACATGGGCATCGGCAAAGTTTCATACTGAGATCTAATATTAAATATATGATGAACTTCAATTCATTTTAAATTTTAGTAATTATATTGAATCATGATTTAAGTCTTTTTCTCTATTTCGATAACGTTCAGTAAATATTTTAAAATGCTTCAGAATACCGAAATTACGTTCAACACCTAAAATAGGTATCCTAAAACTTAAATCTATCTATATCTCCACACAATCTCCATACAACATCATCAATTCATAAACATTATTAATTAAAAATAATAGAGCCAAAAACTACCTCTTTGAAAAACATGCAAAAAAGTCAACATTTAATAAGTTCAATGCTTATTACAATTGTACTTCTAACGAGTTGCTCACAATTCGAAAATGATGAACCGTCTACAGCAGAAATGCCGCCAGCTGTTGTAAGTACAATCACTGTAGTCCCACAATCAATTAATGTAATTGAAAACCTTCCAGGTCGTGTTACAGCTTATCGTATTGCTGAAATCCGTCCGCAAGTGGGTGGAATTGTCGATAGAGTACTCTTTAAGCAAGGCTCTTATATACAGGCTGGGCAACCACTTTTTAAACTAAATTCTGAAATTTTTCAGGCAGATGTAAAGAGTAATCAAGCCGCCTTAAATCGTGCTCAGGCGGAAGTAATACGTTTACAAGTATTATTAAAGCGTTTCACTGAATTAGTAAAAGTCAATGCAATTAGTCAGCAAGAATACAACAATACAGAAGCAGACTATAAGAAAGCAAAAGCGGATGTAGCGCAAATGCAAGCCATATTAAGTAGACAGCAGCTTAGTCTTAAATATGCCACTGTCACAGCACCGATTTCTGGAACGATTGGTGAAATCTTAGTGACTGAAGGTGCATTAGTGAGTCAAGGCGATACCAAGGCTATGGCGATTATACAGCAGATCAATAAAGTCTATGTTGATGTTAAACAATCGATTAGTGATTATGAAAAACTTCAGGAAGCTTTACAGCAAGGTGATATCTCCAATAAAAAGCACTCTGTTGAAATTCTGAATAGTCAGGGTAAACCTTATAATGTCATAGGTGAAATCCTATTTTCGGATACTAAAGTTGATCCTGATACAGGTGATGTCACTATTCGTATTTTAGCCAATAATGAAAATCATAAGCTTCTGCCAGGCATGTATGTTCGGGTAAATATGAGTCGAGCTCAAGTTGACAATGCACTACTAGTTCCTGAGCAAGCCATTCAACATGATATTAGTGGCAAGGCCAACATCACCATCATCAATCAAAAAGGTCTAGCACAAAGTAAGCCTATTCAAATTGGTCAACGCTTTCAAAACAGTTATGTGGTGACACAAGGTTTACAAGCAGGCGAAAAAGTTATTGTTGAGGGAGCTGATCGTATACAGCCTGAGCAAAAATTAAAAATCAAACAATGGCAGCCGACAAACACTAAGAAAAATGGAGAACAACCATAATGTCTCAATTTTTCATCAGGCGTCCTATTTTTGCGTGGGTGATTGCCTTATTTATTATTCTGTTAGGTGTACTTAGTATACCTAAGCTACCCATTGCTCGATTTCCGAGTGTTGCACCACCACAAATTAGTATTACTGCAATTTATCCAGGCGCATCCCCAAAAACATTGAATGATAGTGTTGTGACATTGATTGAGCGAGAAATGTCAGGTGTCAAGAACTTACTATATTATAGTTCAAGTTCTGATAGTTCTGGCACGGCAACAATCACGGCAACATTTAAAACGGGTACAGATGTAGAACTGGCACAAGTTGATGTACAAAACAAAATCAAATCGATTGAGTCACGCTTACCGCAAGCGGTTCGACAACAGGGGTTAATGGTCGAGGCATCATCATCAGGATTTCTAATGATGGTGGGGTTGAGTTCACCAAATGATCAATATAGCGAAATTGACGTCAGTGACTACATGACTCGCTATGTCATTGAAGAATTAAAGCGGGTTGAGGGTGTTGGTAAAGTTCAAAACTTTGGTGCTGAAAAAGCAATGCGAATCTGGGTTGATCCAGATCGTTTGGTCTCTTATGGATTAAGTATTCAAAATGTTAATACAGCCATCCAAAACCAAAACTTGCCGATATCACCAGGTCGTATTGGTGATGCGCCTGCTTTGACGGGGCAACAAATTACCATTCCTTTAACAGCTCAAAGTCAATTAGAAACTGTAGAGCAATTCAAAAATATTAGTTTACGTTCTCATCAAAATGGTGCCAATGTTCGACTGTCGGATGTCGCTCGTGTCGAAATCGGAGCGCAGATGTATAATTTTGCCATTTTAGAAAATGGTAAAGCATCTACAGCAGTGGCAATACAAATGAGTCCGGGTGCTAATGCTGTTAAGACTGCAGAGGGCGTCAAAGCTAAAATTGAACAATTAAATCCAGCATTGCCCGATGGTATGAAATTCTCTATACCATACGATACGGCACCTTTTGTTAAAGTATCGATTGAAAAAGTGATCATTACACTGCTTGAAGCCATGGCTCTCGTTTTTATTGTGATGTTTATCTTCTTACACAATGTTCGATACACCTTAATTCCTGCAATGGTTGCACCGATCGCATTACTTGGTACATTCTCAGTCATGCTACTGGCAGGTTTTTCTATCAATGTGCTGACCATGTTCGGTATGGTGCTTGCAATCGGGATTATTGTCGATGATGCGATTGTCGTCATCGAAAATGTTGAACGAATTATGGCGACAGAAGGTTTATCTCCAGTTGAAGCAACCTCTAAAGCTATGAAGGAAATTACCAATCCGATTATTGGTATTACTTTAGTTTTAGCAGCTGTATTTTTACCCATGGCATTGGCGGCAGGCTCAGTGGGGATTATCTATCGCCAATTTACGATTACCATGTCGGTTTCAATTCTATTCTCAGCATTCCTTGCACTGACTTTAACTCCAGCTCTATGCGCAACGATGTTGAAGCCTATTGATCGGGATCATCAAAAAAAAGGTGTTTTTGCTTGGTTTGATCGTAATTTTGAAAAGCTGAATATTGTATATGAGCGAAGTTTATTTAAGGTTATTAAACATAAAACCATCGCAATGTTGTGTTTTCTAGGTATTGTCATTCTACTGATTTTCAGTTTTAAACAAGTACCAACTGCATTTATGCCTGAAGAAGATCAGGGCTGGTTTATGACTTCAATTCAGCTTCCTGCAGATGCAACACAAGAACGTACCCGTAAAGTCGTTACTGAATTTCAAAATCATTTAGATCAAGAAACAGGCATCAAAGATAATTTGGCTATATTGGGCTTTGGCTTCAGTGGTTCTGGTCAAAATACAGCGATGTATTTTACCAATCTACTGCCATTTGAAGAGCGTACAATTACTGCACAGGAAGTTGTCAATAATGCCAATTTGGCTATGGCTGAAAGTTCAGAAGGTCAAACCATGTCTGTGCTGCCACCAGCCATTGATGAACTGGGGAACTCCTCTGGTTTTTCATTGCGATTATTAGATCGTGGCAACATCGGTATGCCTGCTTTAAGAGCGGCACAGGATCAGCTTTTAGCATTAGCAGCACAAAGTAGAATCGTGGCAAATGTTAATCCCGAAGGCTTACCTGATGGCAGTTCTGTCCAATTGAAAATTGACCGAGACAAACTTCAAGCTTTGAGGGTTAACTTTAGTGATGTCACCGATATCATTTCTACTTCAATGGGTTCGATGTATATCAATGATTTTCCAAATCAAGACCGTATGCAGCAAGTGATTGTACAGCTTGATGCTAAATCACGTATGAATATTGAAGATATTCTTCAAATTAAGGTGAACAGTCAAAGTGGTAAATTGGTTTCAATGTCTGAAATTATTACCCCTATTTGGCAACATTCACCTCAACAATACAATCGTTATAACGGTCGTCCCTCATTAAGTATTTCTGGCGGTCCAGCAGCAGGTATTTCTTCAGGACAAGCCATGAATGAAATGGAAAATTTGATTCAGCAGCTTCCTAAAGGCGTGGGCTATGAATGGACTGGGATTTCTCTAGAAGAGAAACAGTCTGAGTCACAAACCTTGTTTTTATTATTGTTGTCGATGTTAGTCGTCTTCCTTGTCTTAGCAGCGCTTTATGAAAGTTGGTCAATTCCGTTATCCGTGATGTTGGTTGTCCCTCTAGGGTTGATTGGCGCCTTTTTGGCAGTGATGCTGCGCGGTATGCCAAATGATATTTTCTTTAAGGTCGGCATGATCACCATTATTGGTCTATCTGCAAAGAATGCCATTTTGATTGTTGAATTTGCAAAATCTTTAAGAGAAGAAGGTATGGGCTTAGTAGAGGCAACAGTTGCGGCAGCTACATTGCGTTTACGTCCAATTTTAATGACGTCTCTGGCATTTACGTGTGGCGTTATTCCTTTAGTCATTGCCAGTGGTGCCAGTTCTGAAACTCAAAAAGCAATTGGTACAGGCGTTTTTGGCGGAATGATTAGTTCAACTGTCTTAGCTGTCATTTTTGTCCCTATTTTCTTTATCGTGGTCATGAGCATCGTCGAAAAATTCTCTAAACCTAGGTCAGCACACTAATTATAAAAGCAGTGGGTTAAGAAGTTTGGCCCACTAGCGATCAGTCTTTTATATATTAAATTTCAATTTTTATCTGATGACGTTTAACCGTTTGGAGCCATCATTATGAAATTAAAATCATGGTCATATTTAGGTCGTGGATTAGTGGTTTCTGCACTTACATTTTCTATGGCAGCGTGCCAAAGCATGCGTGGCCCTGAACCTACTGTAGAGACGAATCTCCCTGCAAGTTTTCAGCAGGCAAATGGTCAGAGTATTGCAGAAATAGGCTATAAAGATTTTTTTATCGACTCTCGTTTAATTAAAGTTATCGAGTCAGCCTTAGAAAATAACCGAGACTTACGTACAGCAACGCTTAATATACAACGTTCTCAACAGCTATTTCAAATTACACAAAGTAATCAATTACCGTCTATAAGCGCTAGTGGCAGTTTACTAGGTCAAAATAGACCGAATACTTCAACGTCTTACAATATTGGCTTAGGCATGACTGCTTATGAACTCGATTTATGGGGACGTATCAGCAGTTTAAAAGATAGTGCTTTAGACCGTTATTTTGCGACTGCAAGTGCTCGTGATGCCACAAAAATCTCATTGATTGGACAAGTTGCAGATACTTGGCTCGCTTACTCGTATGCACTTGCCAATTTACAATTAGCTGAAAAAACATTAAAGGGTCAACAAGAAGCTTACAGTCTCAATAAAAAGCGTTTTGACTTAGGAATTGATAGTGAACTTACCGTACACCAGGCTAAAATTTCTGTTGAAACAGCCCGTACTGATATAGGTCAATATAAAATACAAGTTGCACAAACTTTAAATGCATTAAATTTGCTGATCGGGCAACCTATTACCCAAAATTTGCTTCCTGATACACATGTGAAGACAGTCACTTCTATTGACTCTTTCGGCACAGGATTACCAAGTGATTTGCTTCTTAACCGTCCAGATTTACGTACCGCAGCATTTAATCTCTCAGCAGCAGGAGGCAATATTGGGGCTGCAAAAGCACAACTCTTTCCAACAATTAGCTTAATGGGTACAGCAGGTTATGCGAGTGCTGATTTGACCGATTTGTTTAAATCAGGTGGATTTAATTGGTCAATCGGACCTAGATTAGACTTTCCAATCTTTGATTGGGGTACACGTAAATCAAATATAAAAATTGCCAAAATTGATCAAAATATTGCACTCGCTGATTATGAAAAAGCAATTCAATCCGCTTTTAAAGAAGTTAGTGATGCATTAGCTATTCGTAATACCATCGATGAACGGTTATTAGCGCAACATCGCTTGGTTGATGCATCTCAAGCTTCGTACGATTTATCGAATAAACGCTTTAGCTCAGGTGTCGATGATTATTTTAATGTACTTGATGCAAAGCGTAGTTTATATAACGCTGAGAAGAGTCTATTGGTTCTTGAACAAATAAAACTGAATAATCAAATTGAGCTGTATAAAGCGTTGGGCGGTGGTATAAAAATTAATACTACGAATGTTATTCATATTGATAAATCTAGCTAAGAACGTGATGTGATTTTCGCTAGTTTTTATATTTATAAATAGTAAGAAACAGCCATCCGTTGCCAAGGATTTTTAAAGTAAATAACTTGGCAACAGGTATAAATAAGTTCAAAGAGTACTTGATGACTCAAGATGAGCTAGCTGTTTAGCATCAAATAACGATGAATAAACCATCTATGTAGGTTTAATAATGAAATCTTCAAATCTTGATCCAAAACGTTGGTGGATACTTTGCGCAGTCGTGCTTGCATTTCTACCCATTGTAATTGACATGACAGTACTACATGTTGCGGTTCCATCATTAACACAATCACTGAATACTACGAATAATCAAGTCCTATGGATTATTGATATTTATCCACTACTTATGGCTGGGCTTTTAGTTCCTATGGGAACATTGGCTGATCGTATTGGTAGTCGTAAGATTTTGTTGATTGGTCTGGCTGTATTTGGAGTTGCTTCAGTCCTTGCCGCATTTTCACAAACAGCCTCTATGCTGATAGCCTCGCGTGCTTTGTTAGCATTAGGTGCTGCCATGATTATGCCATGTGTATTAAGTATTATTCGTAGAACCTTTGAAGATAGTACTGAACGCGGCCTTGCATTGGGTATTTGGGGGACAATTGGCTCTGCTGGTGCAGCAATTGGCCCGCTGATCGGTGGTGGATTGTTAGAATATTTCTGGTGGGGCTCGGTTTTCCTTATTAATGTTCCAATCATGCTTGTTGTCGCACCCATGTGTTATTTATTATTACCTCGTAAGGAAGCTATAACCCCAGGGCATTGGGCATTTGGTCAAGCTCTATTGCTGACTGTCGGTTTGATTTCATTTGTATATGCGCTAAAAGCAGGCTTAGGCGGTAAACAATCGTTGTTGATCGTCTTGCCTCTGCTCATTTTTTCTATCGGCTTATTAGTCATATTCGTACGTAAACAACTGAATTCTACCCAACCGATGCTTGACCTTTCGCTATTTTCACATCCAGCTATTTTAGCAGGCATTATTATGGCAATGGTTGCTGCGGGTGCTTTAGCTGGAGTGGAATTAACCTTAGCTATGGAACTTCAATATGTCATCGGTTTAACACCGCTTGAAGCAGGTCTTTTTATGGTTCCCATTATGGTTGCTGCAGCTATTGGTGGACCTGTCGCTGCATTTTTATCTAATAAATTTGGACTCCGTCTTGTTGCGTCTATGTCACTAACTTTTGCAGCAATTGCCTTAATGAGTTTGAGTTATTCAGACTTTCATCATCCAGGGCTCATAGTTCCATTTATATTAGCTGTGATTGGATTAACCTTGAGCATTGGTTTAACCGCCTCATCAATTGCGATTATGGGTTCGGTACCTGCAGAAAAAGGTGGAGCAGCAGGGTCATTAGAAAGTACAGGCTATGAGCTGGGTACTGGATTAGGTATTACCTTGTTTGGTGTTTTTATGGCCTATATATTTGGTAGCCATCTTAAAGTGTCATCAGATCTACCAGCGTCATTAGCAGAGAAAGCTAGGCTATCGATTGGCGATACATATTTGGTAGCGAATCAGTTGACGAGTGAAGAAGGAGCAGCATTGATTGCTGCGGGTAAAGCAGCCTTTAGTTCAGCTCACGTGAATTTATTATTAACAGCAGGCATTATCATTGCTATGCTTGCTGTTGTTGTATTCATGATGCTGGCTAAATATCGAGATGAGTAATTTAATGTCACGTAATGAATATTAGAATGATCAAATAAGATTGTTAATTTAACCCGAATCGCGCATAAGGATTCGGGTTAAATGAATATATCAAATTCTTAAATTTACGCATTAAATGGATCTACACTGATCTGCACTTGACCATTAGAAATGAGCTGGAGTTTTACGATTCAACTGAATGGTAAAACAGCTACCACCTAAGTTTTTTGACTTAGAGTAATAAATGTGACCTTCATGTGCTTCAATAATCGCATCTATCACCGCCAAGCCTAAGCCAGTACCACCATCTAAACGAGATCTAGAGTCTTCCAAACGATAGAAAGGTTGGAACAAATGTTCGAGATGTGAGACATCAATACCAGGGCCTTCATCTTCAAACATTAATATCCAATATTCTTTAGTAGTAACGGTCGTAATATTGATTTGTCCAGCATTCGAATACCTTAAAGAATTTGAGAATAATGCAATAAAGACTTGTTCCATTCTTCTTATATCAACATAAACATCATCATCCGTTAAATTTACAACAGCATTTAAATATTTCGCTTGAAAACGCTCATTAAACATCCGTAAACATTTATCAATACTTGATTTTAAATTAGTCTTCTCAAGTTCTAAACGTAATTGTTTATTTTCAATAAGCGTGAGTGTTCGTAAATCTTCAACAAGATAAGATAACCCCTCGACTTGATTTAATAAACTTTGGTGTAAGGAATGATCTGCAACGAATATGCCGTCGACAATACCTTGTAACCGACCTTGTAGAATCGTCACGGGTGTTCTTAATTCATGAGCAATGGCTGCATTCCATAAAGTTAAGTTCTTAACAGATAATTCAAGTTGATTTGCCATTGCATTAACGTTTTCAATTAATGATTTGATTTCATGCGGAATATCGTGATGCGGTTGTTCAATTCTGAGGGACAGATTCCCTTGTTGAATTTGCTGAATGGCATTTGCTAAATCACTGATCGGCTGGGTATAGCGTTTACCGTATTTAACAGCAAGAATAGTGGATAGAAAAAAACCTGCTAATAAAACCAAAAACAGCCAAACAAAATCTATAGATGTAATTAAAAGTTGACTAGGATTGGTATTAGGATAATTAAATAAATCTATCTTGATTGCCCAACTGTAAACAAAATAGCCAATTGCAAAAGATAAAAGTGTAATGCCTAAATTGAATAGGCTCATCATAATGATAAATTGTAAATTAATACCAACTGAGTTTTTTAAAAAGCTACGTTTCATGATTTTGATCTAACCTATAACCAACCCCACGCACATTAATCAATAAGTCGTACACATCATTTTCTTCAAGTTTTTTTCTTAACTTACTAATATGACTATCTACGGTACGATCTAATGCATCACTTTCTGGCATGCAGCTTTGAATCAATTCACTACGAGTAAAGACTTTATTTGGTGCATTAACCATTAAAACTAGTACTTTATACTCAGTTAGAGTGAGATTGAGGAGTTGAGACTTTTGACCATTTGAAATATAAACTTGATGATTTTCAATATTAATCTCAATACTTTTGTAGCGAATAATATTATTAATTTCAGCATTACGACTAAGGCTGCGTCTTAACACAGCTTGTATTCTCGCAATCACTTCATTTGGATTAAATGGTTTGATAATAAAGTCATCAGCACCCATTTTGAGGCCCATAATTTTATTGACCTGATCATCCAATGCAGTCAGCATTATGACGGGTAAGTTACTGCATTGGCGAATGATTTGTAAAACATCCCAGCCATTTAATTTAGGTAATTTTATATCAAGTAGAATTAGGTCGATTGAGTGAGTTTTTAAGTAATTTAAGGCTTGGTGTCCATCTAATGCACGGATGACCTGCATGTTTTCATTTTTAATGTATTTTTCAAGAATATCACCAATATCATAATCATCTTCAACAATAAGAATAACGCTATTTTCAAAGCTATGTTGTAAGTTCAGATACATAAAATACAATTTTAATTGAAGTGAGTGATTTAGTTTAACATTTAAAGTTGATCAATTTTGGAATCACTAAATTCTACTTTTAAAATTTCAATAGCTATTTTTACTAATAGTAAAAAGATAAAAATTAAATTTACATAAAATTTTTCTATTATTATGATTTAAATTCATCGATGAGTTTTGATAACAAATTTTATGTACTAACAGTTCTTGGAGGGGTACACGTTTCTTAGTTAAGTACTCAGCTTAAGGATTTTCAATGATAGAATGTTCCTCGACTAGTTTATTCAAGTAAATCAAATCTAAATATTTATTAACAATATCTACAAGTATATCAAGTAGTTTTGATATTAATGAAGTATAGCCTTGATAGGCTGGCTTTGTTGAATAAAGGTTTGCAAGTCTCAGCTAAGTTCTCCAAATTTAAGATACAACTTGGGTATCAGGGCGGCCCAATTTTATGAATTTATTCAAGACTTGAGCAGCAATGCTGCGTAATGTGCATGAGTCTCGTTCACTGGACTGTCAAAATTCCTAACACTGAGTTTATTGCCTAAAAACTTGATGAAATGCATTGTGGTTTACACCATTATTTTTGATAATAACCAGACGGCTTTCCATAACTGTCTTTCTAAGCACTTAGTTATTTTCAATAACTCATTTCTCTTGCTAATCAATATTAAATGACTTCTCGGTAGTACTTCCTGTAATAAGCCTCATATGTATAGACAGATTCAATCTGCTCATCCATTCTTAGACGTATATTATACTACTGAATCAACAGAACAATGTCTTGAACATTTATCTGTAGTTGTAAGTGCTTGTTAGTATGACTCATCAGAGAAAACTATAAAAATTCTTATGTATAGATTCGTGAATACTTAGGTGAGTAGGGTACAGGACAAAGCATGTGAATTCATCAATATAATTCAAGACTTTAATCAGAACATTAATCAGCTTACAGAAGTTTATGAGTAGTCTAATTATATTATGGATGAAATCTTCTTGCCTGCTACGTACTCAGAAATTTATCTTCGTATAGGCCAAATCCTCAAAGACTATTTAAATGGTGTTGTTCAGAACAAATTGAAACATAGCATCACTAAAAAACAGATAAAGAAAGAATCGCAGGTCAATTCAATCGTTCAAATATTTGAATATAAAATTTAAAGTGTTGTTAAATATGACAGAATCAACTGCTAAGCAATGTCTTCAGCGCCCAATTTATAATATGCGGGTAATGGATTCACAACAGGCATTTGAATAATGAGCTTTCATAAGATTTGAAGGCCATAGCCACACAGATTTGCGTAAACTTGTTGCTACGTAAACCGAGTAGCGATCTGATTTATACATAACTTATATTATGTTACTTGGGATACTTAGCAACGTGATGTATAATTTAAATCATCACGTTGATGAGCTGTAGCTATAAACAGTATTGTGTAGGCTACAGTATTAGATATTCTATTTAACATAATATACATTATGCGAACTCTAAATATATTGTATATATTGCAGCGCTAAAAATAGATTCGACTATTCATATCAAAATGTGTATAGATATCAATACTGGAAAAGATTGGAATTGATTATGGACAATCAAACACATCGTATTCACGCTTTTAAAAATGACGTATTAGAAAAACATGATGCTGTAGCGCTCAAGGATCTTTTACGACGTAAAGAAATATCACAAAAAGAAGTCATAGATGCCACGATTGAACGCGCCCATTCAGTTAATCCTCAATTAGATGCAATTCAATGTGAGGCATTTGAAGCTCAACGAACAAAGCCTGATTTTCGTACAGGCCAACTTTTATCCGGCATTCCTACCTTTATTAAAGATAATGTTGATTTAGCTGGATTTCCTACACAACATGGCTCAATCGCCTTTAAATCTAAAATCAAGCATAACAACGCTAAAATAACGCAACAAATTCTAGATACTGGACTTCTGGTATTAGGCAAATCAAAAATGCCTGAGTTCGGTCTAAACGCAGCTACAGAATTCCAAAATGGTGAATTTACCCAAAACCCTTGGCATACTGGCTATTCTTGTGGTGCATCTTCGGGTGGTTCCGCTGCATTGGTGGCGGCTGGTGTGGTGACGATAGCCCATGCAAATGATGGTGGCGGATCAATTAGAATTCCTGCTGCCAATTGTGGTTTAGTTGGTTTAAAACCGACCCGTGGGCGTTTCCATGCAAATGATGCATCAAAACACTTACCTATTGACTTAATTTCAGATGGTGTTGTGACCCGGTCTGTAAGAGATACAGCCTATTTTTTTGCAGAAATGGAAAGACAATTTAAACCAAGCAAACTGCCAGAATTAGGTCTAGTTTCACGTGCAAGTGATAAGAGACTTAAAATTGCCGTTGTTTTAGATTCATTACAGACTCAAACAGATATAGAGACTCGTAATATCGTACTTAAAACGGCTAAGATCCTTGAAAGTAATGGTCATGTTATAGAAGAATTAGAACTTCCCATTCCAGATTCATTTGTAGATGATTTCAGCTATTACTGGGGATTTTTATCATTTATGCTGAAAAATCTGGGCAAGCCATTGTTTGGAAATGACTTTAAACATAATAAACTTGATCACTTAAGCTTAGGATTAGCTGACTTATATAAAACTAATTTTTATAAAACCCCTTTTTTCATACATCGATTAAAAAAAATTCAACACATTTACAGTACGATCTTCAATCAATACGATGTGATTCTATCCCCTGTCCTTGCACATATTTCCCCTAAAGTTGGCTATTTATCACCGACCCTGGAGTTTGATGATCTCTTTGAACGGCTGAGACATTATGTTGCGTTTACACCAATACAAAATATTGCAGGTGCGCCGGCAATTTCATTGCCGATGGGACTTACTGAAATGGATAAAAGACCAATTGGAATTCAGCTGTCTTCAAATTTAGGAGCTGAAAAAGTTCTCATCGAACTGGCTTATGAACTTGAACAGTCTCAAGCATTTCCGTGTATTTATGATTGAAAAATATGCTATTTATCTGTGCAAATCACTTAATCTATTGAAGTTTTGAGTGTTTATGATGGCGTCACAATCAAAGATTTAATTTACGAAAAATTTACTGCTCGAATTATAGGTGCAAGTGACTTTAGTATGGATATTCAAAGTGAGTAAAATTCAAATGGCGATCGAGTCAATGTTATTCTTTCAGGAAAGTTCCTGCCTTATAAAAGCTATGAATATCTATGAAAGTTAACATAACAAAAAATCCCGCACTAGTACGGGATTTTTAAATTTGATACTTTTTAAAATTAACGTTTCATTGCAGAACGAAAAACGATATCGCATTTACCAGGAATATTTTTCCCATCAACTTTCGCCACGACTGCTGTATTTTTCACTTTTCCTTTACATGCATTTTGAATCGCTGGGTCACGCATTAAACCTCGATCCAAGCCATTCGATTGATTTGCTTTAAATCCGATTTGACAGGTTCCTTCGAGTGTACGATCCCCTATTTTTTGACTCACCCTGGTATTAATCGCTTTACCTTGGCAAAGCTTAGTGGTATCAGGACGTTTGGTATTGTCATGGGCACTGGCATTAAAGGCTGTGAATGTCATAAGTAGTGTTATAAGGACAATGTTTATATTCTTCATGATGAACTTCTTGTGAGTGATATTGATTATCATTTGTAAATATACAGTTCAATAATGGAGAAAAATGAAAGATTAATAAAAATTTATTCTTAATTTAGATTTATAGATTTGATCATGTATTAAATTTTTAAAATAAATATGAGTAAAACTAAATTTTTTGTATATATCTAGATATACGCAGTTTCAATCAAACTGAGTCTTAATCTCACTTTACGTTTAGAGATCTGTTTCATAAAAAATTTTTACATAAAAAGCTCACGATCAGTAAAGGTCTTTATAAAGACATTATTCATAAAATTCCCTCCTCCTAACTTCCTCCCAAAGCAAGAAGGAACTTTTACATCTCTATGTATGACCACTTAATTTCATAATTATCTGTCAAATATCTGTCAAATCGATAGAGCTTTCAATACAGCCTTATTTAGGCTTTGCTCAACTTAATTTATTCACCCATTTTAACGGTAAAATTTTCATTGCAAATCCTATAGGGTGCCAAGGCCATTTAGGAACATAGGCTTTAGCCGGTGCTTTTTCTATTTCCGTTGCAAGAAGTCTTGAACCTGTTTCCACATCCACTTCAAAGGGAAGCTTTTGAGCACCCTCATTAATTGCCGTTCGAATATAACCAGGGAAAATTGTACTCACTTGAATCGGAGTGTTGAGTAATTCTGCTCGAATCCCCTCTGCTAGATATGCAATCCCTGCTTTACTTGCGGCATAGGCAGTTAAATGTTTCGGCATGCCTCGCATTGCGCTCATAGAGGAAATCACCACCAAGTGACCCCTATTTTGTTCTCGAAATATTTCAACAGCAGCCTCACATTGCGCAAGTGCTGATATAAAGTTGGTTTCGACGGTGGCTCTATTGATCGCAAAATTTCCTTTTCCAATTCTACGCCCTTCGCCCACACCAGCATTCACAATGATACGATCGATATGACCAAAATCTTGTTTAAATTCCGAAAAGACGTCAAAGACCTGATCGTAATCAGTCACATCCAATGTCTTCGCAATCACTTGAATGCCATAACGTTTCTCTAATTCCTGCTTTAATGTCTCTAAACGGTCTAAACGACGTGCACAAATAGCCAAGTTATAGCCTTTTTGTGCAAATTCGCGCGCCATGCCTTCACCAATCCCTGAACTGGCACCTGTGATTAAGATTATTTTGCTCATATCCATCCCTTTTATTTTCGACTTGTCTTTTGAGTTGTCTTTTGAAATGTCTTTTGACTTGTTTGTTTATGAATATCGACTTCTCTAATGGGCTTTAGATCCAAGTTAAAAGTTGAGCGTCATAAGCTTTAATAAAGTGATGCTCATTTAAACTTAAAAGTTGCGGCTCATTTCCGACCAGTCTAAGTGTCGTAAAACTCGCATTCGCAATTGCCCAGTTGAGTGCAAAGGTTTTATCTGGATTAAGTTGCAACATTTTTCCTGTTGCAACTGAAACAACTCCGCCAGAGGTAAAGATCACAGCATAACGTGGTTTGATTTTGGACAACTCATCACATAAGTTTTGTAAGGCATTTTCTACGCGAGTTTTAAAATCAGGCCATGATTCATCATATTCGTGATGAAACTCTCCGCCTGTCCAACGACCAATTGCACCTTCAAAAATTTTGGATAAATATGCTCTAGGATTCTCTTCTTTCTCTACATCTTCTCGAAGTAAATGCGGCTGATTAAAACGTGGCTCATAGTGAGCAAAGACTTGTTGATGATTAAATTCATTCCAAGCAGCGTTGGTCACTATTTTAGATTCAGGAAAACTTTCAGCTAAAGCTAAATTTGCCGTTTGTTGATGTCGTTGCATCGAACCAGCCACGACATAAGGTTCTTCTTTTAAAATCTGTTTAAAATAGCGACCTAAAATTTGAGCTTGCAGCTCGCCATTTGGAGAAAGTTTATCGTAACTTTCAGCGCCAAAAGATGCTTGTCCATGACGGACTAAATAAATGGTGGTCATTTGCCTAAACGCTCTTTAAATTTTGAAATGTAGTGTTGCGCCGTTTCATTGCTTTCAATCTTATGCCGACCGATTAATTTTAAAGCGCGCATATGAATCGCGTGGATCACAATCCAAAAATCTTTAAATGCAGGATTTTTAGTTTGCTTATTATAATAACGGTAGTAAATTTGCTGTGCGATCACCGCTAAACGGAATAGACCGAACACCTCATAAAAAGTCCAATTATTTGTTTGAATACCTGTTTTTTCTAAATAGTAATCTACGACTTGTTGCCGTGTCAGCATTCCTTTTAAATGCGTGGGTTGGCGCCGTGTATTTTTAAATATTTGATTGTCTGTATCTTCAACCCAATACGCCAATGCTGAACCCAGATCCATAAGTGGATCACCTATGGTCGCCATTTCCCAGTCTAAAACGCCAATAATTTCAGTCGGATTTTCTGGATCTAAAATAACATTATCAAAACGCCAATCATTATGAATTATGCAACTTTGATGGTCCTCTGGGATATGTTCTTTTAACCATGTTCGAACATAACGAAATGAAGGTACATTTAAGGTTTTGGCTTTCACGTAACGAGCATCCCAACCTTCAACCTGACGACGACAATAGCCTTCGCCTTTACCTAATTTTTCAAGTGCTGTGCCTTGATATGGAACTTGATGTAGTTCAATGAGCTTATCAATTAGATTTAAGCACAGTTGGTTAACTTGTTGTTCACCAAATTTCAACTCAGGCGGCAGTTTTGCACGTGGAATAATGCCTTCTATCCGATGCATCACGTAGAAGTCACAACCGATTATATTTTGATCCTGACACAGTGCGACCATTTTAGGCAGAACAGGAAAATGGGAAATCAGATTCTTTTGGACTTCATATTCACGAGCCATGTCATGAGCAGACTTGGCTTTTGTTCCTTTGGGCGGTCGCCTTAAAATCAGGTCAACATTCGAGTATTTTAAACGATAGGTCCAGTTAGATGCTCCACCAGAAAACTGAGTTACTTCAGCTTCACCTTGCAGTTCAACACCTTGTGTATTTAACCATTTTTCAACAGCCTGTATATCAAGTTCTTCGCCGTCTCGAACTGTTCCACCCAAATCAATCACTGACATCTTTTATCCTATTCGCTTAATCTGGTTAATATAACTTAAGCTTTATTAATCAACGTTTATCAAATAACCTACAACTTATCCAAATCTGTCTTTTGAAATGAACATATTAAAAAATAATCTTTTTAAATGAATTCAGATCAATTTATTCATAAAATTCTTTCATCAGCATTTTCACACATAAAATGCATCTTCATTATTCCCTTACCCTAGCCTCATCTCACAGAGATAAGATATTTTTGCGTATGCAATTTATTAGCACCCAATGAACTTTTTTATTTTATGAAAGACGATTAGCTTCATCTTGAATCCATTTAATTGATTTCATCACATCATCTATTTATAACACGACCAGAGCATGCCAGCACATTTAAACATCGCTATAAATGCTGACTATAAACAAATAAATTCCTTATTTTTTATGGCGTTGAGAATAGCCACGTTTGGCTAATTCTAATTTAGCAATCATCGCTTTATGCACTTCATCTGGACCATCCGCTAAACGCAGCGCTCGAGCCTGCGCAAAAAAACTTGTCAGAAAAGTATCTCTAGATAAGCCTGCCCCACCATGAATTTGTATGGCCATATCTACGACCATCTCAAGTACTTTCGGCGCCACAACTTTAATTGCAGAAATTTCAGTGAGTGCAGCCATATTACCCAATGTATCCATTTTATAGGCAGCATATAGTGTTAACAGTCTAGCTTGATCGATCGCTACTCTTGCTTCAGCGACACGTTCAAGGTTACCACCTAGTTTTAAAATTTCTTTGCCAAAAGCAGTGCGTTGCATGCCACGATCTATCATCAGTTCTAAGGACTTTTCAGCAGCACCAATACATCGCATGCAATGATGTATGCGACCAGGGCCTAATCGACTTTGCGCAATTTCAAAACCTTGACCCGCTCCCCCAATAAAATTTTCTACAGGTACACGTACATTATCGAAACTCACTTCGCCGTGCCCATGCGGAGCGTCATAGTCTCCAAATACAGGAAGCATTCTTTCAATTTTCACACCAGCTGTTTCAATCGGTACTAAGACCATCGAATGTTGATGATGTCGATCTTTAGTATTGTCTGGTGTATGAGCCATGAAAATAATGATTTTTGCATTTGGATCGCCTAAGCCTGATGACCACCATTTACGTCCATTCAATACAATCTCGTCACCCACGACGATGGCTGTTGCCTGCATATTGGTTGCATCTGATGATGCGACATCAGGTTCAGTCATACAAAAAACCGAACGAATTTTTCCATCGAGTAATGGCATAAGCCATTGTTGTTTTTGTTGTTCCGTACCAAACCGCCAAAGTAATTCCATATTACCGCTGTCAGGTGCATTACAATTAAAAATTATTGGTGCAAGTAAACTACGACCTGTGAGTTCAGCGATATATGCATACTCTTGCACAGTTAAACCTTGACCCAGTTTTTCATCAGGCAAAAACATATTCCAAAGCCCTGCTGTTTTTGCTTTGGTTTTTAAAATTTCTAATTGTGCTGGCCACTGCCATTTGGTCCAATCTGATCCAATATTGGATTGATGTACTTCATTCCAAAAATCAGCTTCAATTGGCTCAATTTCATTTTCAATAAATTTTTTGATTCGTTCTACAAAATTTTGTGCATGTGCTGTCAGTTGAAACATATTTTTATTCCTTAAATACCGTATGAAAGAGTCAAAGCTCGTAGCCTGACTTTAAGATCCGTGGCATTCATTTATTTCTTTAATGCTTTACAACACAATAGCCTGAAAACTATTATGAATAAAATGATTTTATTAAATAGATAACTATGAATAATATTCATAAAAATGAGCACTTGGATGTAGGTTTATTTCCACGTATAGATATCAATTTATATCCACTTTTTATCGCGATTTTTGAGCATCACAGTATTAGTGATACTGCTGATATTTTTTGCATCAGCCAATCCGCTGTCAGTCATGCGCTTCAACGTCTAAGACGACAAATGAATGATGAGCTGTTTATTCGTTCTGGCAAAAAAATGCGTCCCACGCCGTTTGCTGAACAAATTTATCCTGTGATCAAAACGGCATTGATGTCGATTCAAAATATTGCTCAGCAACAAAACAATTTTGATCCAAAACTGATTAAAAGTTTAAAAATAGCGATACATGATGAAATCGAACCGATCATCCTGCCTAAAATAATTAAACATTTTCAGTTGCTTGACTTAGATATTCAATGTGAAAGTATTAAACTCAATCGCAAAACAATCGAGGCCGATCTCGCAACGCAACAAATTGATTTCGCAATTGATCTTGAACAAAATCTAGGTGAAAAAGTTAGTTTTTATCCTTTAGTAAGTGACCAATTTATGCTGTGTACACAGCATAAAAAAATGAGTTTAGACATTTATTTAGCATCACCACACATTGGGGTCTCTTCCCGTAGGACGGGTATTTTAATTGAGGATTTATATCTTCATAAAAAGGAGATGACACGAAATATAAAATTTAGATGTCAGCATTACTCAACAGCGCTACAAATATTAGAACAATATCCAGAGCTTATATTAACGATTCCCAACAGTATTTTGTCTCATATGTCTGTTTCAAAAAATTTAAATGTTTTTGAATTTCCTATTTCTGTCCCTTCTATGAATTTGGGTATGTATTGTTATAAATATTTAAATGGAAATTTTAGGCATGAGTTTTTAAAAAATAAAATCAAAGAAGTTTTTGCTTAGGCTATTAATGTGGTGAAGCTTAATTTGCTTAGGCTATTTTAATCACTAATAAGTTTTATTCTTAGTAAATCATGAATTTAATTAAAGTCTATTTGCTGTTTATTTAGACATTACTTAGTCTTAATTCAAGTAAAATATAGTTGAACTTTCTCACATATTAAATGCTCTTCGAGTATTCGCTCTCTTCCTTATGTTTTCTAATTTACCTGCAAGCTGGCTGATCTGTATTGGCATGGTCTTATGCCTTATTTTGTTGCTGTTGATTCGTAAAATTCGAATTGCACTCATGCGCTATTTTAAGCCCTTCAAAAAAGGCAAAACATATTGGTGTAAAGTCATTGCAGTGAGTGATGGAGATACCCTCACCTGCTATCGTTTGAATTTACGGCGCTCTCAAACCAAATTACGTTTTGCTTATATAGATGCTCCGGAGTCGACACAAAGTTACGGCGCAGAGTCGAAGCGTTTAGTCAAAAAAATGGTTTATCGCAAATTTGTCCGAGTAAAAATTACCGATATTGATCGCTATGGCCGTTGTGTCGGCGTAATTTATCGCTTTAGACGTAATATCAATGAAGAGATGGTTAAACGTGGCGCTGCTTGGGTTTATGAAGAATATATTAAAGACCCCAAACAACGTAAACATATGATCAGTCTTCAATCTAAAGCGTCAAAGAAAAAAAAGGGATTGTGGCGTGCAAATCGCCCTATTCGACCAAGTTTGTATCGAAAAAATGGTCAATAATCCTCAATACAACCACTGATCAGTTTGATTATTTAATGACTTGAATCATTTTTCGAATAGGCGTAAATTGGCATTAATTTAGTTACCTTGGTTAACTATTATGCCATCTCCTTTAAAATTCCGAACCTTGCTACTCCGTTGCTCTCGATTAATGAGCGACGAGTACAATGTGATTTTGCTACCACATCAGTTGAATTACTCCCTGTGGCAAGTGCTTTATATCATTCAAGAACAAATAGAAATCACTTCAATCGACATTGCTCAATATCTCAATGTTTCAAAACCTTCGATCGCCAAGCGTATACACGTTTTAATCGGTTTAGAACTGATTGAACAAGTAAATACGGTCGATAAGCGTCAAAAGAAATTGAAATTATCTCAGCATGGTCAAATCCTCTATCAAACATGTTCTGAAAAAATTGATTTATTCGAAAAACAACTTTTAATGAAGATAGCGCCTGTAGATCTTAAGCAAAGCACAGACATGCTTACTCAGCTTCTCGATCACTTGGAACATAAATCTACGGGAGCGAAACCATGATTGATGCAAATAAACTATGGACTCGCAATTTCATTTTGGTGAGTTTGATTAATTTCCAATTGGTATTAACGTTTTATCTCTTAGTTGTCGTCATTGTCGGCTATGCAATGGCAGAAATGAATGCCACTTCAGCGCAAGCGGGTTTGATTTCGGGACTTTTCATTGTCGGTACTTTGCTTGGCCGTTTATTGGTGGGGAAATTTCTTGTCTATTTCGGACGGAAAACCACCATGATTGTTGGCCTAGTTGGATTTTTTCTATTTTCACTGCTGTATTTTATTGATCTGAGTATTGGGTCACTCTTGTTTGTGCGCTTTATGCATGGCTTTATGATGGGGATTGCGGCAACCGTCTTTGGTACTATTATTGCCCAGATTTTACCTGTGAGTCGACGCGGCGAAGGGATTGGCTATTTCAGTATGAGCAGCACATTAGGAACTGCAATCGGCCCATTTCTTGGCATATGGATGATGTTGCATGTGGGTTATGACGCAATCTTTATTTTATCAAGTACGATTGCCCTCTCCTGTTTGATCGTATCTTTATGTATTCAAGTTCCTAATATTCCATCGCCATCACAACGTTTAGAAAACAAAGATCCTGTTTCAAAATCGAGCTTCATCTCGCAATATATTGAAAAAAAAGCCATTCCTATTTCTTTGATCATGTTATTTGCGTCCTTGTTTTACTCAGGAGTTTTATCTTTTATCAATTTTTACGCCAAAGAAATTGATCTCGTTCAGGCTGCGTCTTTGTTCTTTTTGATGTATGCCATTGCGATTCTGATTTCTCGACCTTTTACAGGACCTTTAATGGATCGTAAAGGCGAAAATATCATTATGTACCCCGCTTTTATGATCATGTCTCTTGCTTTTTTTCTATTGAGTATCGCACAGACACCAACCATGTTATTGGTTTGCGCAGGCTTGCTTGGCTTGGGTTACGGTAATATTCAATCGATCTGCCAAACAGTGGCTGTAAAAAGTACCTCATTGGAACGAATGAGTTTTGCGACATCAACCTATTTTATTTTCTTAGATGCAGGCCTCGGCTTTGGTCCTTATTTTTTAGGGATGACCTTAGATTTTATCAGTTACCAGCAATTGTATTTATATAGTGCTATCGGCAGTTTACTGTGCATTGGCTTGTACTACCTATTGCATGGTCGTCATACTAGAAAATCGAATAGATCTTTAGCTGCATAACTTACTTTAAGTCAGCTTATTTCTAATTATTTGTTCACTTCAAGATTTCAGTGCAATAAGAACAAATAAAAGAAGTAATAAAACATGATAAAAAAGCGCTCAATTTGAGCGCTTTTTTAAACTTGCGACACTCTAACTATTTTGTTCGAACATAAAAGTAAATAATGAGCGAATCAAACATATAAAATTTATTTAAAGACTTTAAAACGTGCTGCATCATCCATGTAGCCTTTGTCTCCAGCTTCTGCTTCTACAGAACCAAATACCAATTGAGCACGTAATTTCCAATGTGCTGGTACCTCCCATTCTGCATGAACCTGTTCATCCACAATTGGGTTGTAATGCTGTAGTGATGCACCTACACCGTTTGTGTGTAATGCAGACCATACCGAAAACTGAGCAATTGCTGTTGAATGTTCAGCCCAAATTGGAAAATTCTCTGCGTATGATGGGAACTGCTCTTGTAGACCAGCAACAGTATCCATATCTTCAAAAAACAATACCGTACCTACGCCAGCTGCGAAGCTGTCCATTTTGGCACTGGTTTTGGCTGCAGATGCTTCATCTTTTGCATAAGACTTGAGTTTTTCTTTTACCAAGCCCCAGAACTTTTCATGTTCAGCATTAAATAGAATAACGGCACGTGAAGACTGCGAATTAAACGATGATGGACTTTGTTTAATCGCATTTTGAATTAAATCGGTTAAATACTCTGTAGATTGCTCAACATTCTTACCAATTGCATAAATTGTACGGCGCTTGTTAATTAAATCTAAAAACTGATTCGACATTATTTGAAATCCTTTGGTATTTCCTCGGGGAAATACAACACCTAGCGAAATAATTGGTTAGAAAACCTAAAGTGTTGTTTATAAATTCAACACATTAAGATTAATCTCGTTCTACATTAAGCATAATTCAGAACAAAATTCAGACTAAGCACCATTTAATTTAAAGCTTCTATTACACTTGACGCTTCAACTGATTTAATATTAAACAAATCAATGCTGTATTAACGATTCTTTTAAATTAGAGCTTTAATCTTCATATAAAAAATCCTCCAAAGAAGGAGGACTTAGACATCATATAAAAGCTTGTTAAATTAGAGCTTTGCTTCTTTAGAACTTTGCTTCTAATACATTCGCTTGAATCTGACCTTTCCACAGCTCGCGTAAGGTTGGTAAATAGAACTTCTCACCCAACTCAACCAATTCGGCATCAATCAAAGCATGGACTTCGTGCTTGAACAAATAATCTAGTTCTACACTGCTTAAACGTGGCTGTTCTTTGGCAAATTTTTTACGTTTCTGCTGCGCTTTTTTGACCAATTGATCTGCAAAATTACGCGTTTTGAATTTAGCAATCGTATTTAAACGCAGTTCAATGACACCCCAACCACTTAACAGCAACTTAAATTTATCAAAATCACTGGTGGTTGATTCCCAAGTCATTTCTTCCAAATTCTCATCTGAAGGCAGCACAGGAAGTAAAAGCTCCATTACACTTGGAAAGATCTTTTTAAAATTCAAAATAAATTTAACAGGATGCTCGCCTGGGTAATCCTTAAATTGCACTTTTTTCTGAACATCTGTTAAATAAATATCAAGCATAGGTAAATCATCAGCAAATTAATTTCTTTGTATATTGTACGCACTTATGCAGAAGATAAAAACCGCTGATGATTGATCGATGAATACTTAGCCAAGCATCCATCGATTTTAAATTTGAAAATAATGAATTGACTACTTCGCGTTGGCTGAAACCATATTCTCAGGAATCACCACGGCGTCGAACTGCTCAGCTGTAACTAAATTCAACTCAACAGCCACCTGCTTCAACGTTTTGCCTTCTTTATAAGCAGTTTTAGCCACTTTGGCCGCATTTTCATATCCAATAACAGGATTAAGCGCAGTCACCAACATTAATGAGTTATGGAGGAAATAATCAATCTTCTCTCGATTTGGCTCAATACCCACGGCGCAATGATCATTAAAACTATTACATGCATCGCCTAACAATTGAATAGATTGCAAGAGGTTATAAGCAATCACCGGCATAAACACATTCAGTTCAAAGTTGCCAGAGGCGCCTGCAACATTAATCGTGGTGTCATTACCCAATACTTGAGCGACCACCATCGTCATTGCTTCACTTTGAGTCGGATTGACTTTACCGGGCATAATACTTGAACCAGGTTCATTTTCAGGAATACGGATCTCTCCGAAACCACAACGTGGACCACTGGCCAACCAGCGAATATCATTGGCGATCTTATTTAAACTTGCAGCTAATGTCTTTAATGCTCCTGACGCAAATACCGCTGCATCACGCCCTGCGAGTGCTTCGAATTTATTCGGAGCAGTGACAAAAGGCAGACCTGTTAACGTTGCCAATTGTTCAGCAGCTTGGACCGCATAGTCAGGATGTGCGTTTAAACCTGTACCTACAGCCGTTCCGCCCAAAGGAAGCTCATATAAGCCTTCTAAAGCGTATTGCAGACGTTTTAAACCATGATCAAGCTGTGAGACATAACCACTGAACTCTTGGCCCAAAGTTAAAGGCGTTGCATCCTGTAAATGTGTACGACCAATTTTAACAATACTTGAAAATTCTTGCGCTTTGGCATCTAAGGTATTTCTGAGCTGTGTTACCGCAGGAATTAATAACTCATTGATCTGCAAGCTTGCCGCCACATGAATTGCGGTTGGAAATGAATCATTGGTCGATTGTGCACGGTTCACATGATCATTCGGATGCACAGGCTTTTGTGCCCCTAAAGGATTTCCAAGTTTTTGGTTGGCAATATTCGCAATCACTTCATTGCAGTTCATATTGCTTTGAGTGCCTGAACCTGTTTGCCAAACCACTAGTGGAAATTGATCGTCCCATTGTCCTGCAATAACTTCTTCTGCTGCACCAACAATATATTGCGACAACTCTTGCGGAATTTGATTCAGTGCAGCATTGGTGATTGCCGCTGATTTTTTAACTAAGCCCATACCCCGAATCATTGCGCGCGGTAAACGCTCTCCACCAATTTTAAAGTTTTGCAAACTACGCTGTGTTTGAGCGCCCCACATTGCTTCGCTGGGTACTTCTACATCGCCCATCGTGTCATGTTCAATACGTGTTTGCATTCTTCACCTCTCATCCATTTCATTTTTTAAGTCAGCTTTAACGCTAAACTTTTATCCATACTAATCAAAATAATCATAAATGTAAATAATTCTCATTTGCAAATATTCATATGTGATAAGGATTTATCGCATAACTACTCTGACATCTTATCGTATATTCTCTATACAAAATATTTTTCAACTCTTTGAATCTTAACATTCAACCCTGAGGTGATTTAATTAAAGAATTTTTATAGAAACGCCACTCGTCTTGAATCATCTGTTCAATCGATCGCTTGGCTTTCCAATTTAATATTTGCAATGCTTTTTGACTCGATGAACCCACTTGATCTAATTCTTCAAATGCATACACGGCGTTTATGGTTTTAATTTTTGACTGAGTCACTTTTTCAATTTCTTTGATCAAACTTAAAATGGACAGCGGCTCTCCTGAGATATCAAAGCTTTCACAGATACCAGAATGCTGTTGAAGCCAATATAAACTGGCATGCACGGCCTCACAGACATCAATGACGTGTACAAAACTTCGTTCTACAGTTTGATCAGCCGTATCCGCGTTTTGTTGTAGTTCGATCACATCGCGTTGCATCGCAGCAACTTGAAGTGCAAGAGGTACAATATTCTTAGGTAATGGCTGTATAAACTCACCTAAAACCCCATGTTCAAATGCACCAACCACATTACTTATTCTTAAAATGGCAATATTCCAATCATTATCTGTCTTTACAGTATCTCGAATGATTTCTTCAATCATCTGTTGCGATTTTATATAAGGGTTTGGATTGGCAAAATTAAAAGGCAACTCTTCGTGTAGATCTAAACTGGATGTCCCGTAAACCGCTAAACTTGAAAAATGAACCAAATTGCGTACGCCTGTACGTTGCATAGCGCGCATCAGACTCATGATGCAACTCACATTATCATTATAGTATTCGAGTGGCTTAAGCTTTGATTCTTCTATCGACTTAAAACCGGCTGTATGAATAACTGCATCAATAGAGTATTGCTCAAACACTTTATTTAATGCAGGTGTATTACGTACATCAAGTTTTACAAAAGGCACATACATTCCTGAAATGTACTCAAGGCGCTCTAAAGTTTGTAAGCTGGAATTGACTAAATTATCCACAATGACCACTTCTTGACCATGAGCCAACAAGCTTAAAACGACATGTGAGCCTATAAAGCCTAATCCACCAGTCACTAAAATCATTGTATATGTACTCCTTATAGTAATCAGTGGCTTACAACTTATTGGTGTAAATTTGATGTTCTTGCTAACTTATCCACAGACATTTCAACCAAAAGCTGACTCAAATTTTCTCTTGAATCTACTAATTAGCAAGACCATTAAAACAACATATTACAGGTAATTAATTTTACAACTGTTGAAGTTATATTTATTAACTGTATTTTGTGTAGTACAAAAAAATAACAGCTATGTAAAATAAAACCGCCTTTTCAGGCGGTTTTATTTATTTAAGCAATTTGTATCTCTGGTGGGGTAACGTTTTCAATTCGAACATATATTTATAGTCGTATTCTGGTAAATCTATGCTGTGCTTCTTACATATGTCTGAAATGGCATAGGTCATTGAAAACATACAGTCGTGCAACATAGATACCAGTAAGGTTTCCTT
>JAHLFF010000284.1 GCA_018883945.1 Candidatus Acinetobacter avistercoris | reverse complement strand
AATGTGAAAGAAGGACTTGAAATTAAAGCGGTTAAAACGATTGATGAAATTTTACCTTTGGCTTTAACAGCACTACCAAAGCCATTGGCTAAAACACCCATCGTAAAACCACTTGGCGAAGGCAAAGCTGCACGCCATTAATTTTACTTGAATGAAAAAAGAGAGCTTCGGCTCTCTTTTTTTTCAGCTCATAATCACGCCACATTCAGCACACAACACAATTAATATTCCTTTATCCTCGGCTTTTTTCAGAGGGAGTAAGAATTTCATTTATCAATTTATTGCCCCCAAATGGTTTTTTATTTATTAAATCTAATCTGATTAATCTGTTTTCTTTATGAGCTTATATCTCACTAAATTCAAATATTTATATAGAATCAATAATCACAAATTGAAAAGAATTTTTTAAACCCCATATCTATATTATGTTAAGATTATCTTTGTTTTTAAGAGCTGTTTTTAACGCTCTCTGAATCTCCAGACAGTAGAGTGTTTGTGCGCAGTCAGACGACTTCATGACTGCGTTTTTTTGTTTTTAAGTTGGCTTTCTTAGTCCCTTTTCTATTAAAACAGCTCTATTAAAGATCCTGATTCAAACAGCCAAGATGGTGATTTATCTTATAATGCAACTTTTCTTATACTTCTTTTCTCGTTCATCTATTCTTCGATAGGCATACTAATAAATCGTGGGCGTGTCGGCGTAATTTTAACCTAATTATGAAGTATAAAGCGGTTCTTAATGCCACTGACATAATCCGTTGCGTGGCCTAATTCATTCCAAGCAATTGGGTAGTGCGCTGCTCCAATGAGTCCTTGATAAATTTGATGTTCCAGAGAGTTTCGCCAAATGGCATCGATATAATATTTTCCAAGTTTAATATCGATTTCGACATCGTGTAAATCAACTTTGACAATGCCTTCTAACGCGTGCAATAAAGGGCCTTTATGTAAAAGCACTAAATCTGATAAATCTTGATAACTGGCTTTAACGATTTCGGCATCACGTAAACCAGCGGCATAGCCGATTCGAGTTAAAATTCCTCGGGTACGTTCGATGCCTAAAGTATTAATGAGTTCTTTTCATAAAACAGTTAAAGCTGAAGAATGCATGAGCCTCATGCGTTCTTCATCTAACCAGATCTGTCCCGTTTCAAATGAGAATCTTCATCTCGATGAAATTTCAGCAATGCCTGTTGAACTTTTGTCCCAATCCTTGAGAGGTATATTTTGAGTCATTGGGGGCGACTTTCTTATTCATATCCTTCAATAGCTTTCAGCATACGATGACAAGCATATAATTCAATTGTCCAATAGCTAATAGATTGTTTTTGTATTTTTATTCGCGATCACATCTAGGGCTGATTTTAATTGAATTTAAAAGTGATAACTCAATTTTATTTTGGGATAAATTTAGGATGAATGAAGTTAATTATTAAAATACTCATCATCTAGGACAGTTATTTATTAGAATGAGCAATAAGGTGTAAGTAACGGAGTTAAGGCTTTACGCATAGTCAATAGGAGCCCTAAGCGCTATCATATGCAGACTTGATCTTTGGATGAGCATATGAAAATCATCGCAGATGAAAATCTGGCATTTACAGACTATTTCTTTTCAGAATTTGGTGAAATTCAGCATAAAGCAGGTCGTACCCTCACGCATGCAGATGTTCAGGATGCTGATGCTCTATTGGTACGTTCAGTGACCAAAGTGAACCAAGAATTAATACAAGGCTCTACGTTGAAATTTGTGGGTAGCGCCACGATAGGTACAGATCATTTAGATATTTCAATCTTAGAGAAAAACAATATTGCGTGGTCTAATGCAGCAGGTTGCAATGCTCAAGCCGTTGCTGAATATGTCATTACCGCATTACTGCATTTAAAACCTGAATTGATTGATGCTGGTGATAGTTTTACTTTAGGGATTATTGGATTAGGAAATGTCGGTTCTCGTCTAGTGAAAATGGCAAAAATTTTGGGCTGGAGCGTAATTGGATATGATCCATTTGTAGTCGTTGAAGGTGTATCACAAGTTGAACTCGATACCTTATTGCAAAATGCAGATGCGATCTCGATGCATGTCCCGATCACACAATGGGGTGATAATGCTACCCACCATATGATCAATGCCAATACTCTGGCGCTTATGAAACTTGACACAATTTTAATTAATTCTGCACGTGGTGCTGTTATAGCTGAAGCAGATTTGATTCAAGATATCCAAAAGACAAAGCGTCTAGTTGTTTTAGATGTGTTTGAGCATGAACCAGTGATTTCTGCTGAATTAATCAATTTACTGGCGTTGGTCACACCACATATTGCTGGCTACAGCTTAGAAGGCAAGGCGCGTGGTACACAAATGATTTATGATGCGTTTTGTCAAAAATTTAATTTTGAAATTAATAAAAACTTTCAGACTCAACTTCCAGAGTGTGAGCAATATTTCGTATCGCAAGATTTTAAAAAAGTAATCAGTGATCAGCTAAAAGATATCTATGATATCGCCCGTGATGATCGCAAATTAAGAGCATGTTTAATCGATGGTCAGGTTGATCAAAAATCTTTTGATCAGCTCAGAAAGACCTATCCATTACGTCGTGAATGGGCATCACATGGTGGACCAAAAGCGTGAATACGACATCTTTAAAATACCAACCGACATGTGATCTCGATACTATAAAAGCACGAGCTAAAATGTATGCACAATTACGTCAATTTTTTGCTGAACGTAATGTACTTGAGGTCGAAACGCCTGTTTTATCTCAAGCAGGTGTAACCGATGTACATTTAGCTTCGGTACAAGCCAGCAGACATTTGGGTGGGCGTCCGCAAACACATTATTTGCAAACCTCACCTGAGTTTGCCATGAAGCGTCTTTTGGCGAGCGGTAGTGGCCCCATTTATCAAATCTGTAAAGTATTCCGTGATGATGAGCATGGTCGCAAACACAACAGTGAATTTACGATGTTGGAATGGTATAGACCAGGGTTTAGTTTAAAAGATTTAATGTTTGAAGTAAGTGACTTACTTAATGTAACTTTAGCTGCTTGTTATGGCGATGTTCGTCCAACAGTGTTGAGTTATAAACATGCCTTCATGGATCGTTTGGATCTTAATCCGCTGCAA
The DNA here is from genome assembly GCA_018883945.1 of Candidatus Acinetobacter avistercoris. Classification (GTDB taxonomy): domain Bacteria; phylum Pseudomonadota; class Gammaproteobacteria; order Pseudomonadales; family Moraxellaceae; genus Acinetobacter; species Acinetobacter avistercoris. The sequence goes on along the minus strand of JAHLFF010000284.1, from coordinate 1,713 downwards.
GCCGGTTTGAAAGCATTGAAGGATTGCTGTAATCGAGTGGGTTTGAATCTAGATTTAGGAGGTGATCGATTGGGCTATATCGACCTATTGTTCTCACATATGGTTGAGCCAAGTCTTGGTTTTGATACACCTGTTTTTTTAACTGATTTTCCACCAGAAATGGCGTCATTGGCTAAAACAAAAGTTGATGAGGATGGGGAGTTGGTTGCAGCGCGCTTTGAGTTATATATCGAAGGTTTAGAGCTTGCTAATGCTTATGATGAACTCATCGATGCGGATGTATTACGAAGTCGTTTTGAAGCCGATAATATAGAGCGTGCCAAGCTGGGTTTACATACGATGCCTGTAGACGAATATTTACTTGCCGCATTGCCGCATATGCCTGAATGTTCGGGTATTGCATTGGGTATAGATCGTTTGTTGATGGTTGCTACAGAAAAAATGCGATTAGAAAACGTGATTACCTTTCCGGCGGATGTGTCATAAGCTGATATGGGTTAAACAAAATTTTGCGTTTGTCTAACTCCATTGATGAATGATCAGTTGGGTTAAAATAAAAGATTCAAACACTTTTGTTTGAATCTTTTATGATAAAAATATACAGATACACGATGAAGAAATCAGTAAATAACAACAGATGATATTCATAAAATCGTTTATTTAATCGTTTGAAAAGAAGAATAAAATTTAATGAAATCTCAACTAAGACGTATGGCTATTCAACATCAAGGTTTAGCGCAGTACAATATTTTTGGTAAAGGGCTTCGCGGAACACGACAGGCGATCGAACATCTCGGTTATGTTCAAATTGATACGATTTCTGTCGTTGAGCGTGCTCATCACCATGTATTGTTGAATCGAGTAAGTGATTACGATAGCTCACATTTAAATAAGCTTCTTCAAGAAAAATCAATTTTTGAATATTGGTATCATGCAGCTTCTTATCTTCCCATTCGTGATTATCGTTTTAGCTTAGCCAATATGGATTTGATACGTCAGGGGAAAAGTCGATATTTTAGTAGAGGCGATTCTCACTTCATGAAGGAAATATTGGCTCAAGTAAAAGCGGAGGGAACTATTCGTTTACGCGATGTTGTAGGCGGAGCTAAAGTCCAAAAGCAAGGTTGGTGGAATTCGGCACCCGGACGTCGTGCTATTGAACAATTATTTATGCAGGGAGATTTAATGGTATGCGAACGTCATGGAATGGAAAAAATATATACTTTAACGGAAAATTTTTTACCTAATCATGTCGATTTAAGCAGATCAAGTTTCGCAGATTATGCCTTACATTTACTCGATACAACACGCAGGTCACATGGCGTATTTACATGGAAACAGCTACTCCATTTGAAAGTTGGTGCTGAAATCCGTGCTGCGATGCGTAAAGCTGTTGATGAGCAAATTGAAGCAGGATTAATCAAAACTTACGTAGATTTAGATGGACAGACTTTTTATGTCAACTGTGCCAATTTAGAAGATCAAGCCACGATCACTCCGTGCGTGAAAATTTTATCTCCTTTTGATAATTTTGTGATTCATCGTGATCGGATGAGCTTATTATTTGATTTTGAATACCGTTTAGAATGTTATGTGCCACTCGAAAAAAGGATATACGGATATTTTAGTTTGCCGATTCTATTCGGAGATCAACTGGTCGCTCGTGTAAACTGTAAGGCATATCGCATGAAAAAAGAATTAGATGTTATAAGC
>JAHLFF010000283.1 GCA_018883945.1 Candidatus Acinetobacter avistercoris | reverse complement strand
GACATTAGCTTTTGGCTTGATGCACCGATTGAGTTGGGAATGACCCGTGCGCGTGAGCGTGGTGCATTAGATCGGTTTGAACAAGAAAAAGTGAGCTTTTTTGAAAAAGTGCGTTCGGGCTTCGCAGAACTTCATCGCAATGAGCCAAATCGTATGAAGCGTTTAGATGCAACGCAAAGTCCTGAGCAAGTTTTTGTAGATGCATTGACTGAGCTCAAAGATTTATCTTGAATGGTCAATAAAATGATCATTTAAATCACTGTTTAGTTCGATTGGATCCCTTATATTGAGAAATATTAGGGATTTTTTTATTGTGATGGACCATGAAAAGTAATAAAGCTGAAATTATTGAATTTTTAAAACAAGAATTTCCTCAGAGTTTAAATAAGTGTGAAATTGAATCAGTGGTTGAGGGGGGTGCAAGTGTTATTTACCGCGTGGATGCGCAAGATTTAAGACCCGGCGGTACAGTGTCGGGGCCGACTATGATGACTGCTGCGGATTATGCTTTATATGTGGCGATTCTGGGGGAGATCGGTATCGTTGGGCTGAGTGTAACGACCAATTTAAATATTAATTTTTTAAGAAAACCCGCTGGTGGTCAAAATATTAAAGGGGTTTGTAAATTAATGAAGGTTGGCAAAGCGTTGATCGTGGGTGAGGTGTATTTATATTCAGTCGATCATGATGCGCCTATTGCTCACGTTACAGGGACTTATTCGATTCCGCCAAAAAGAGAGTCAGAGCACATTAAAACTCTTTCATAAGTCAAAATATATACATTGAGTGGCAATGGATTAATATTTAAAAATCCCTTCTACCTTTGGGAGTAGGATGAGGGAATACTCATGATGAGTATTTTCTGTGAATAATGCCTTTTGAAAGAAGTCTATTAATATATAGAAATTTAAAGAGTTAGATGCTTTTAAGGAATTTAGACACTTCAAAACTGTCTGATCGGATCACCAGTTTTGAAGTGTTCCCAAAGCACTTTTCTGTCAATGCGTATAAGTGCTTATGGGCATTTAAAAGTAGTCGCAATTAACACCTTGATCGTTTATTCATCATTAATCAAAGGCGTTTCTACACGAAAGTTACGTGGGATCAAAATGGTTTTTCGTAACTCATTCGATTGCTCAGGATAGTCCAGGGTGTAATGCAGACCTCGGGATTCTTTTCTTTCCATCGCACAGCGTACAATCATTTCTGAAACCAAAACTAAATTTCTTAACTCAATCAAGTTTTTAGAAACATGGTAATCATTATAATATTCTGCGATTTCATTTTTGAGCATTTCGATACGGTGTAGCGCACGTTCTAAGCGTTTGGTGGTGCGTACAATGCCGACATAGTTCCACATGGTTTGACGCAATTCATCCCAGTTCTGCAAAATGACGACATCTTCATCCGCATTCGTTACTTGCGATGTATCCCAAGCTGGTACTTCAGGATGAATATATGATGTGTCATATTGCGATTGAATATGCTCAGCAGCGGACATGCCATAAACGAAACATTCTAAAAGTGAATTACTCGCCATGCGGTTCGCGCCATGCAAACCTGTATACGAGGTTTCACCTATTGCATAAAGACCCGCAAGATCTGTTTGACTGTGTTCATTGACCATGACACCGCCACAGGTGTAATGCGCCGCAGGCACCACAGGTATCATATCTTTAGTAATGTCGATGCCTAACTCTAAAAGATGCGCATGCAGCGTTGGAAAATGTTCCAAAATAAAGCTTTCAGATTTATGCGTAATGTCGAGCCAAACATGGCGAATACCTAAGCGCTTAATTTCAAAGTCGATTGCACGTGCCACAATATCGCGTGGAGCAAGTTCTGCACGTTCATCAAAACGCAGCATAAATCGTTCGCCGTCTGGCAAACGTAGATACGCACCTTCACCACGCATCGCTTCTGTAATTAAAAAAGAGCGCGCTTTCGGATGGTACAGACAGGTGGGATGAAATTGATTAAATTCCATATTTGCAACACGGCAACCCGCACGGTATGCCATAGCAATACCATCACCCGTGGCAATGTCAGGATTAGATGTATAAAGGTAGGCTTTCATCGCCCCGCCACAAGCCAATGCCGTAAAAGGTGCTAAGAAAGTATGAACTTGTTCAGTTTTCTCATCGAGCGCATAAGCACCTAATGCACGATTAGACTGATCCAGAGTTGAAACTTTTTGCGAGGTGATTAAATCAATGGCAATGTAATTTTCAAATATTTGAATATTTTTTTTAGCTCTGGTTTTCTCAACCAACGTGGTTGAAATGGCTTTGCCAGTTGCGTCTGCTGCATGAATAATTCGACGTTGTGAATGACCACCTTCACGCGTGAGATGTAGATTTTGATCCTGATCTAAAGTGAATTGCACACCCTGATCAAGTAGGAAATCAACCGAAGATTGACCACCTTCAACCGTTTGCTGCACAGCTTGTGATTCACAGAGGGAGGCACCTGCAATTAGCGTGTCATCAAAATGTTGTTGAATAGAATCAGATTTATCTAATACTGCAGCCACACCGCCTTGGGCATAGTAGGTGCTTGCATCGGTTAAATGTGATTTTGCCAATAAAGCGATGTTAAAATGCTCAGGTAAGGATAGGGCTAGACTTAAACCTGCACCTCCACTTCCGACTATAATGACATCAAAATGCTGAGGGTTAATAAAATTAGGCATTTCCGTTCGCTAATTGAATTAAAAAAAGTCCGTACATCAGACTCTTTTTTATTTAAAAATACAAGTGTCAATAATTTCTAATTTCAATAAAATGAGTCAGAAATGAATAATTTAGTTAATAATCAACTAAAGTATTGTTTTTAAAAAATTAAGTAACATTTTTTTACGTAATGAATAATGACCTTATGCTAAAAAATAGAATATTCAAAAATCATAATAGGTGAGTCCAAATTCAATGAATAAAGTAGCCATTCAAACAGGTTTATTCGCTGTAGCATTTACCGTGGCAGTGCAGACACAAGCGGCATCGGCTGTTGATTTCTCTAATTTGGTTGAACAAGTCAGTCCGGGCGTTGTGAGTGTCAATGTCGTCAAAAAGATGACACAAGAAGATCTTCTGCAACAACAAGTGCCTGAGCTGTTAAAGCGCTTTTTTGGCAATCAAATTATTATTCCGCAGCAGCGTGCGCCTCAAGAGAAAACGGCCTTTGGTAGTGCTTTCTTTATCAGTAAGGATGGTTACTTACTCACCAACCACCATGTAGTAGAAGATGCCTCTGAAGTTACGATCATGTTGAATGATCGCCGTGAAATTGATGCCAAGGTGATTGGGAGTGATGAACGTACCGATGTGGCGTTATTAAAAGTTGAAGGGCAACACTTCCCTGCATTGAGTACTGGAAATATCGACCAATTGAAGGTCGGGCAACCCGTACTGGCAATTGGATCGCCTTTTGGGTTTGATTATTCAGCTTCGGCAGGCATCGTCAGTGCCAAGTCTAGAAATATGTTAGGTGAAACCTCAGTACCGTTTATTCAAACGGATGTTGCGTTAAACCCAGGGAACTCTGGCGGGCCATTATTTAACTATCAAGGTCAAGTGATTGGCGTAAACTCGCGTATCTTTAGTGGTACAGGCGGCTACATGGGGTTGTCATTCTCCATCCCGATTGATGTCGCTATGGATGTTGCAGATCAGTTGAAAAAGAACGGCAAAGTGACTCGTTCTTACTTAGGCGTGAAGTTGCAGGATATTGATCGTAATTTGGCGGAGGCATATAAATTGCCTAAACCAGAAGGTTCATTAATTACTGACATTGAGCCAACATCACCAGCAGCAAAAGCAGGACTTAAGGCAGGCGATGTTATTTTAAAATACAATGGTACTGCGATTTCTCGAACTTCTGATTTGCTGAATTATTTAAACCGTACTACGCCAAATCAAACCATTCAGTTAGAGGTTCTACGTGATGACAAGTCTCGAGTGATTTCTGCGACATTAACGACAGCGCCAGATGATACACCTGCAAAATCCAATACTGTTGCCGATAAAGCAAAACGTGGACCAGTACTTGGTGTGGCTATTCGAAGCCTGTCTGATGCCGAGAAAACTCAACTTGAAATCCGAGGGGGTATTTTGATTCAAAGTGTTACACCTGGTGGATTGGCTGCGCAATCACGTATACAAGCAGGAGATGTAATTACTCAAATTAATGGTAAGGCTGTACTTACAGCGAATGATTTTGTAGAGCAAGTTTCTGAATTGAAAAACAATACGGTTGCACGCGTTGGCATTATTCGAGCTGGACGTAATGTGGTGATTGGATTACGTATTCGTTAATGACTTATGAATGAAGTTCATTGTCTATACGGCTATAAAATTTCAAAATATTTATAAATGTTTGAACGAACTTAAAACCACTCTATAACGGGTGGTTTTTTTAATACAGGTGATTCCAACCGAGCAGCGCCTTTGTTAAATTGAAATGCTTCGATATTCATCTCTCAAGATAAGGTTAATTTGTGACAACATTTTTTGATTTAAAAATAAAAGTACAACCTGAACATATTGATATATTGGGGCATGTAAATAATGTGGTGTATGTCCAGTGGATGCAGGATGTTGCTACAGCACATATAGATCATATTGGTTTAGGTATTAAAGAATATCTAGCGCTCAAACATGCCATGGTGGCAGTGGAGCATCATGTTCAGTACAAAAAAGCCAGTGTGCTGGGGGATGAGGTCATACTTAGAACTTGGTTGAGTGACATCAATGCCATGTATTCTTTTCGACAATACGTCTTCTTTAGACCCTCAGATCGAGCAGTATTGTTTTATGCGAGTACCAAATGGGCATGTGTTGAAATCGCAACTGGAAAGCCAAAACGCTTATCTCCAACCTTTATTAACGCTTATCAAGCGATTACAGAGGGAATCAATCCGCTCGATTTTTCAAATATTCAATCCAGTAAGTGAGCAGTCCTGAATTTGTATGCTTAAAGAGAGATATAAATATTTCCACTTGAGTAGATCATTATTATGAATACTTTGAAAATCTCATCTGCTATAATCAGCGCAATTTATTACACAGCTTTTGCCATGTAGTCTGATTTTCATACATGGCGCAAATTTATCGTTTAAGGTATCCCATGGCGCAAGCTAAAAAATCCGTTGATATCAAAAATATACGTAACTTTTCGATTATCGCTCATATTGACCACGGTAAGTCGACTTTGGCCGACCGTTTTATTCAAACTTGTGGTGGATTGCAAGCTCGCGAAATGCAAGCTCAAGTCCTTGACTCTATGGAGATTGAACGCGAACGTGGGATCACCATTAAAGCCACTTCAGTAACTCTATATTACACCCATCCAAATGGTGAAGAGTATCAATTGAATTTCATTGATACACCAGGACACGTCGACTTTTCTTATGAAGTTTCACGTTCACTGGCTGCTTGCGAAGGCGCTTTACTGGTGGTAGATGCTGCACAAGGTGTAGAGGCGCAATCGGTAGCTAACTGCTATACAGCGCTTGAGCAAGGTCTAGAAGTCCTGCCTGTTTTAAATAAAATTGATTTACCGCAAGCTGAACCTGAGCGTGTTGTTCAAGAAATTGAAGATATTATTGGGATTGAAGCAACTGAAGCACCAACATGTTCTGCAAAAACGGGACTTGGTGTTGAAGGTGTTTTAGAAACACTGGTGAATGTAATCCCGGCTCCTGTAGGTGACCGTGATGCAGCATTACAAGCATTGATCGTTGACTCGTGGTTCGACAACTACTTAGGTGTTGTTTCATTGGTTCGTGTGAAAGATGGTCGCATCCGCAAGGGCGACAAAATGTTAATGAAATCTACAGGTCAAACACACATTGTGACTTCTGTGGGTATCTTTAACCCAAAACATACTGAAACTGGCGAGTTAGAAGCGGGTGAAGTTGGTTTTGTGATTGCGGGTATCAAAGATATTTTTGGTGCGCCAGTGGGTGATACCATTACGCTTGCAAGTACACCTGATGTTGCTATTTTACCGGGTTTCAAAAAGGTTAAACCGCAGGTTTATGCAGGTTTATTCCCAATTGATGCCAGTGATTTCGAACCGTTCCGTGATGCACTTCAAAAGCTCCAAATTAACGATTCAGCATTATTCTTTGAACCTGAAAGCTCAGATGCTTTAGGTTTTGGTTTCCGTTGTGGCTTCTTAGGAATGCTACACATGGAAATTGTACAAGAACGTTTAGAGCGTGAGTACGATTTAGATCTGATCAGTTCTGCACCAACAGTGATCTATGAATCATTGATGAAGAATGGCGAAACGATTTATATCGATAGCCCATCTAAAATGCCGGATGGTTCAACAGTTGAAGATCTACGTGAACCTATCGCAGAGTGTCATATCCTCGTACCTCAAGAATACTTGGGTAATGTAATGACATTGTGTGTTGAACGTCGTGGCGTTCAAAAAGATATGAAGTTCCTAGGCAAACAAGTGTCATTGACGTTTGAAATTCCAATGGCTGAAGTTGTGATGGATTTCTTTGATCGCTTAAAATCATGTTCACGTGGTTTTGCATCACTCGATTATAACTTCGTGCGTTTTGAGAGTTCGTCGTTGGTTAAAGTTGATGTACTGATCAATGGTGAGAAAGTGGATGCGCTTGCGATGATTTGTCACCGTAATGATGCACGTCACCGCGGAATCGCCTTGGTTGAAAAAATGAAAGAATTGATTCCTCGTCAAATGTTTGATGTGGCGATTCAGGCCGCGATTGGCGCGCAAATTATTGCACGTTCAACAGTCAAAGCGATGCGTAAAAACGTGCTCGCAAAATGTTATGGTGGTGACGTTTCACGTAAGAAGAAACTGTTATCGAAGCAGAAAGAAGGTAAGAAGCGCATGAAGCAAGTGGGAAGTGTTGAAATCCCTCAAGAAGCGTTCCTTGCTGTACTCAAAGTAGATAGATAAAAATAAAGGATATATGCCTGATGGATTTTGATTTTAATTTGATCCTTGTACCTGCCACACTGATTTTTTTTGGTTTGTGGTTGTTGGATAAGATTGTACTTAAACAACGTGAAACGAAAGGAAAAGGCAATGAGAATTTCATTATTACGTGGGCATATGACTTTTGGCCAGTCTTAGCCGTTGTATTGGTATTACGTTCATTTTTCTTTGAACCGTATAATATTCCATCGGATTCAATGGTTCCTACATTGGAAACAGGTGATTATATTTTGGTAAACAAATATCAGTATGGTGTGCGTTTACCCATTACCAATACCAAGGTTTTAAATATCAATGAACCTGAACGCGGTGATGTCGCAGTTTTTCGCTATCCACCTCAGCCTACGATCAGCTATATTAAACGTGTGATTGGTTTACCTGGTGATCAGATTGTTTATGCGAATGGTAAATTGACTGTAAATGGTCAGGATGTACCGTTTGAAGCGACTGAATTTCAACGTGAAAAAGATGTATTAGATACGCCTAAATCTATTTATCATTATGAACAACTGGGTGAGCACAAACATCTGGTACGTAATTTAGAAGGTCAAAATACATTGATCTCTCAGTTTAATTACGCACAATCGAAGAAAGATTTACCTTTTGTGGCAACGGCAAATGATCGCTTTGTTAAAACCAATGGTGAAAGTTGGGAAGTTACTGTAACTGACGGACATTATTTCATGATGGGTGATAATCGTGATCAGAGTGCCGATAGCCGTTTCTGGGGATTAGTACCTGAAGAAAACTTAACTGGACAAGCAATTTATGTATGGATGCATAAAGAGTCTGGTTTAAAGTTACCGTCGTTCAGTCGTAATGGACGAATTGATTAACGATAATATGGACAATAAAAAATGGGTAATAGACAAAGAGGTGCGTCGTATACTGCAATTTTACTTGGGGTAGTGCTTGCAGCATTTGTTTTAAAGGTTTTAGTTGCTGTGTGGCCTCCCTATTGGGATGACCGCTTAATTAATCAGTTGATTGAAGAACAAGTGGTTATCAGTCCGGCGAAAATAACGCCAGCACAGTTTTCGACTCGTATGAGTCAAAGTTTCAGTATGAACAATATTCGTGAAATCCAATTTGACGAAATTGCGCATGTAACTGGAAAAAATGGTTTACTAGTGACAAAGAAATATGAAGTCAGAAAACCTTTCTTACTTAATATTGATTTAGTCCTCACATTCGAGAAAAGTTTTGATCAAAGGTCAGTTCAAAGTAAGTGATCCACGCTTACTCAGTCGCATCGGTTATCAGTTTCAAAAACTAGAGTTACTTCAACTTGCGCTGACTCACCGATCGGTAAGTCATAAATATAATTATGAACGCCTAGAGTTTTTAGGTGATTCGTTATTAGGTATGATCATTGCGAATTATTTGTACGAGGCTTATCCTACTGAAAATGAAGGTCGATTGACGCGTATGCGTGCGACTTTGGTTCGTCAGGAAGCCTTAGGTAAGATTGCAACAGATTTGAAACTTAGTCAGAGTTTAATACTCAGTACAGGTGAATTAAAATCAGGTGGTCACCATAGAGAGTCAATATTGGCAGATACGGTTGAAGCCATTATCGGTGCGATTTACATTGATTGTCATGATTTAAATTTACTACAAAAAATTGTCTTAAAATGGTACATACCGTATTTAGACAATATTGAACCCACAGACCAACTGAAAGACCCAAAGTCACGTTTGCAGGAATATCTACAAGCACGTAAAAAACCTCTCCCTGTTTACGAGGTTGTAGATATACAAGGTGATGCGCCCAATCAGCACTTTAAAGTCGAGTGCACAGTGGTTGGCCTAAACAAATGCATAGGTGAAGGGTTGAGTCGTCGTTTTGCTGAGCAAGCAGTTGCGGCGGAAATTTTAAAGCTATTGGAGCAGTAACCTATTATGTCGAATCAAAATGATCCTAAAGATATTGATGAGCCAACGACCCCTGAAAATAATGACTTATTAAATCAATTTTTCAGTACGCAAGGAATGACGATTCCTGCTGACTTTAAAAGTGGTTTTGTTGCAATTGTAGGGCGCCCAAACGTGGGTAAATCTACATTGATGAATCACATTTTAGGTCAAAAGCTTTCAATTACTTCGCGTAAACCGCAGACCACGCGTCATAAGATTGTCGGTATTGATAGCCGTGAAAAATCACAGGCTGTTTTTGTCGATACGCCAGGAATGCACAAGAAAGAAGTACGCGCAATCAATAAAATGATGAACCGTGCTGCCTCTTCTGCGCTACGTGATGTGAACTTGGTACTCTTCGTTATCGATGCAGACAAGTGGACACAAAACGATGAACTCGTTTTGGAAAAACTAAAAAATGCTGAGATGCCTGTCATTCTAATTATCAATAAAATTGATACTTTTGAAAATAAAAACAGCACATTGCCATTGATTCTTGAACGCGAAAAGTTGATGAATTTCGCTGAAATTGTACCTGTATCAGCATTACGTGGCGCAAATCTCGATCATTTACGAGATACAATCGAAAAGTATTTACCTTTTCAAGCACCACTTTATGCAATGGATCAATTGACTGATCGTTCAGAGCGTTTTTTAGCGAGTGAAATCATTCGTGAAAAAATTATGCGTCAGTTGGGTGAAGAGTTGCCTTATGACTTAACTGTTCAAATTGAAACCTTTAAAACTGAAGATGCGACCTTAAATGAAAAAACCGGTCGTATGAAGCCAGCATGTACTTATATTGATGCCACGATTTATGTCGATCGAGCTAGTCAAAAAGCCATTGTGATTGGTGATAAAGGTTCGAAGTTGAAAAAAATTGGTATGGATGCCCGTGCAGACATGGAAAAAATGTTTGAAGAGAAAATCATGCTGACACTTTGGGTGAAAGTGAAAGGTGGTTGGTCTGATGACGAGCGTGCATTAAAAAGTTTAGGTTATAGTGATATCTAAACAATTAATTTAAGAAGGAACTGTAATGATTAAAGTTGTAGCGATATTGGCATGTATGTTCGTACTGCAAGGTTGTATCCATAAAGTTGTTACAGTTCCTGTTAAAGTTGCCTATAAAACCACAAAAGGTGTAGTGAAAGGGACTGCGGCTGTTGTTGGTGCAGTCATTCCAGGTGGGGATGATGAGGAAGATGATTCCGATAAAAAGAAAAAAAAGAAGGATGATTAAGATACTTCAGCGATTTATTAATGCGTAATGAAATCCTACACGGGTATTTAATACATCATCGTAAATATCGTGATCGCAGTCATATCGTTCATCTATTTACTGAAGAATATGGTCGAGTGGACGGCATACTCAGACAGATGCCGCCGCCGCAATATCAGCCGATCACCTTACAGGCGACGGGTAAATCTGAACTCAAAAATTTCACCAAATTAGAAATACTCAATCATCCAATATTTTTTTATGGTGATGCCTTTTTTTCAGGCTTTTATCTAAATGAAATTATTTTACGCTTATGCCCATTAGAAGAGGCGATGCCTGAAACATTTCAGCAGTATCACATTACGTTATTACATTTGCAGGAATTGTCTAAGCAGGAAAATCCCAATTATTTTTTAAAACAAATTCTGAGAAAGTTTGAATATGTTTTATTGCAAGAATTAGGGTATGCCATAGATTTTAATAATGACTCTAAACAAAATGAAATTCTTCCTCATATGCGTTACCAATTCCAGCTTAGTGAGGGATTTATTCCAGTCGCGCATTCAAGTGGGTCAACACTTTCGGGCGAGCAAATTCACAGCATGTTGGGCTATGAAAAGAGTGTCGATTTTAATGCTGAACAGTTACAATTGTTAACTAAACTTTATCGTCAAATGATCACGTCTTTATTGGGTGATCGTCCTTTAAAGAGCCGTCAACTTTGGATCCAAAGCTCTCAATCTAAAAATTAATCGAATTAGGAAAATGTTATGGCTGTATTGCTTGGTGTAAACATTGATCATGTTGCAACTCTAAGACAAGCCCGTGGAACGACTTATCCTGACCCTGTAGATGCTGCAATCATTTGTGAGCAAGCAGGCGCGGAAGGTATTACCTTGCATTTACGTGAAGATCGTCGTCACATTCAAGATGATGATGTGCGTCGTATGCGTCCTGTCTTAAAAACTCGAATGAATCTTGAAATTGCAGTCACGGATGAAATGGTCGAATTCGCTAAAGAAATCAAACCACATCATGTGTGTTTCGTGCCTGAAAAGCGTCAAGAAGTAACGACTGAAGGTGGGTTGGATGTTGTGACCCATTTTGAAAATGTTCAAAAAGCCACTCAAACTTTGACTGCAATTGGTTGTGATGTGTCATTGTTTATTGATGCTGATTTTGCACAAATTGATGCGGCAGTAGCATGTGGCGCACCGACTATTGAGATTCATACAGGTGCTTATGCTGATGCAGCTACGCCAGCAGCACAACAGGCTGAATTACAGCGGATTGTTGAAGGCACGGCTTATGCGATCTCTAAAGGGTTAGTGGTTAACGCGGGTCATGGCTTAAACCTTAAAAATGTCGCACCTATTGCGGCTATTTCGGGCATTCATGAGTTGAATATTGGGCATTCAATTATTGCAGAAAGTGTTTTTGTGGGATTGGATCAAGCCGTAAAAGACATGAAAGCAGCGATTCAAGCTATATCTTAATGAAAGTGAAATGATGTCAAATACTAAATACGATCAATTGATTCAGCCAGTCATTGCTTTTTTAGGCTGTGAAACACCGCAAGCCTGGTTAGATGCTGCAAAAGACAATCTTGATATTCTGATGCAAGACCATGCTAACTGCGAGAAAAAAGCAGCCAGTACTGCGATGAATTTGATGTTTCGCTATAATTTCTACACGGACTTACAGGTTAAACTGGCTCAATTAGTACGTGAAGAAATGCTGCACTATGAGCAAGTCCTTGAATTAATGCAGAAGCGCGGTCAGGAATGGCAGTCAATTAGTGCAGGGCGTTATGCAGGTGGTTTACGTAAGGAAGTTCGTACTTATGAGCCTGAGGCCTTAATTGATATTATGGTGATTGGTGCTTTTGTAGAAGCGCGTTCTTGTGAACGTTTTTATGCGCTGGCACCTATCGTCGATGAAGAGCTAGGACGTTATTATCGTTACTTGCTTAAATCTGAATCTCGACATTTTGAGGATTATCTATCTTTAGCTTTGGATGTAGCCAAAAGCTCAAAATTGAAAAATCCTGCAGAAGATATACAAGCGCGTATTGCACATTTTCGTGAAGTAGAAAAAAATCTAATTTTGGCTCCAGATGAATTATTTAGATTTCATAGTGGAACGCCATTAAAGGCCGCTTAATTGAAAAAATCCTCCTTAATGGAGGATTTTTTATTTCTATTTTCAAGTGATTGCTCTTGGTTGTGTGGCTCGTTGATATTACTTTGAATGCAAGTATGTTGATGATTCTGCATGATTGCTTAAAAGGAGATTTAATTAGATCTCTTTCATGAGTCAAAAAATGTTCATTAAAAAGCAATAAATTAATACGTAAAAATCCCTTCTCCCTGTCGGAGGAGTTCAGGATGAGGGAATACTATTGATGAGAGTGTTTTGTAAATAATGGCTTTTGAAAAAGTCTATTGTTTTAGTTTTGATATTTTAGTTTTGATAATGATAAAAATCTCAATCTTTGATGATTATTTTACTTTCATTGCAATGTTCTTAAAAAGACTGATTACGTACTCATCTTCATATTATTCATTTTTATAATACTTGAACATGTTAATACATGAACGTATTTGTAAAAAGTTCGAATATAAAAAAAGCCCACTGCGTAATGAGTGGGCTTTTTAGTATTTGGCTCTCCAACCTGGGCTCGAACCAGGGACCTGCGGATTAACAGTCCGTCGCTCTACCGACTGAGCTATTGGAGAATCTGAATGCGATTATAAGGGGATTTTAGCAAGGGTCAAGCTTAAATTGTCACGAAGACGTCACTTTGCGCTTATATGCTCTTTATTTGGTCAAAATACCAAAAAATGCGAAAAAAACTTGCACCAACCGATTCAGCTTGTTAGATTAAATTCATAACAGAGCGTTTAAGCGGTTGCTTAAACAGTGTGGATTTAAACCAACTTGCCAGCACTAAAATGGCTAAACTCGGAGACAGCGAATGAATACGCTTAGCATTTCTCAAATATTTTCTAATTTTTCTTTTTACAAAGAAAACTATCTCGTCATTCTTTCTGATCCAAATCAGTATCAAACCCCTGTGGCTGAGGCTTATATTGAAGTTTGGCCTTTCAAAAAAGAAGCGCTTTGTTTAGGTGACTTATTACAACTGTGGTTTGCACAAAAATGGTTGGCAAAAGCACCGATCGGATATCATTTTGAATTATTTCTAAATGCTGAAGATGACAATGTAGATCAAGAGAAAGATCTCTATCTTTATGCAATTACCGGCAATGTATTAACTGGTCGTAATGAAACACAGGCTTGGTCTGTCAAAAATAAACAAAGTAAAATCTTAAGCATAGATAATGTGCTTCAAAACTACTGTACGTTCAAAGCCTGCCAATGCTCCGTAAAACCGAAAAATTCACAGTTTAAATCGATTAATTCAACGATTTAAACTGTCTGATTTTTTTGAATGAACATAAGCACCCAGTAGGGTGCTATAGATCATTTTAATTAGGCTTATCCACGGATAATCATGCATGTCGCTGTTGCATGTGCATAGAGTTTACCGTTCTCATCAATAATTTTGCCTTCAGAAATGGCTAAATTTTTACTGGTATTGATCACTGTGCCAATAGCAGTTAAAGATTTATCTTTAGGGATCGGTCGGCACATTTTGATATTCAGATCGATTGTTCCATATCCTACACCTGCCTCCAAAACAGTATGAATTGCACATCCTGTGACAGTATCGAGCACAGTTGCTGCAAAACCACCATGAACACCACCGAGCGGATTTAGATGACGATCATCTGCTTGAACTTTAAAGATGACTTTTCCATCTTCAATCTCGCTAGGTTGCATGGGAATGGTTTGGCTGATACTGGCAGGGGGAATATGGCCCGCAGCCATAGCCTGAAGAAGTTGCAATCCTGTCATTTCTTTTGGATTCATCTTTTTTCCTTTACATCTTATTGTATTCAAAATGGGATATCTATTTAAAATGCTAGATCAATAAGTTCCAAAAAAGAACTTGTTAATATCTTAGCGACTTGTATAAACTATAGTCAATATAATATTTCTTAAATTTTGGAATGAGTCGTCATGAAATGGAATGAGGCTACAGGGCAGAATTGCCCGATTGCACAAGGTTTAGCTGTTTTTGGCGATCGCTGGACATTGTTAATCATTCGCAATGCTTTTTTAGGTATGACTCGTTTTGAGCAATTTCAGCAAAATCTAGGTGTAACTAGGCATGTATTGGCTGAGCGTCTATCACGGCTGGTTGCACAAGGTATTTTTGAGAAACAAGCATATACAGAGCGTCAACAGCGATTTGAATATGTATTGACTGAAAAAGGTGTAGCGCTGAAACCTATTCTCTTAGCGATGGTGAAGTGGGGTGGGGATTGGACGGAAGCTGAAATACCTGATGTGTTTATTGATGCTATTCGCGCTTAAAATATAATATTGATACTAAACTTTAAACATCATGATTTAAAATTGCCACTGAGTGTTTATATTGAGCTTAATGATTCTTTTTTGAATTGTGTTTAATCGGTTTGTATTGAATCTCATTCATAAATAAAAAAATATTTAAGTGTTAGTTTTTTGATTTTATTAATATTTATTTTGGTTTTTAAGTAAGTAGCGTTATTAAAGCTTAAAATTTAATATTGTGTTATTTGGTTTTAATAACTCATATTTTCATAAAAAAACCCCACGAAATTCGTGGGGTTTTTCTTGGGAATCAAGCTAAATTATTTTTCAGCAGCAATTGATGCAATCGCAGCGTCAACGCCTTCGATTGAATCAGCAGCTTTTTTAATACGCGCAAGGGCATCTACAAGCACTTCATCAGCAGTTGCATATGAAATACGCATGAAACCACCTAAACCGAATGCATCGCCAGGAACAACAGCAACACCTGTTTCTTCAAGTAACCATTCAGAAAATTCTGTGCAAGATTTTAAGCCTTTGGCACGAATTAACGGTTTGATGTTGGCATAGGCATAGAACGCGCCATCAGCAGGTAAGCAAGAAATACCTTTGATGTCATTTAAGCCTGCCATCACTAAATCATGACGACGTTTAAATGCTTCAATCATCGGCTCAAGTACATCTTGAGGACCATTCAATGCAGCTTCAGCAGCAACTTGTGAAATAGATGTTGGGTTTGAAGTCGATTGAGATTGAATCTTTTTCATTGCACCGATGAGCTTTGCAGGGCCCGCTGCATAGCCAATACGCCAGCCAGTCATTGCATAAGCTTTAGACACACCGTTTAATACGATGGTGCGCTCATATAAATCAGGCGCTACAGTGGCGATGTTGTAGAACTCGTCATCCCAACGGATAGGTTCATACATATCATCAGACGCAATATAAACTTCAGGATATTTACGCAAAACTTCAGCTAAAGCTTCAAGTTCAGCTTTGGTATAAATCATACCTGTAGGGTTTGATGGGCTGTTCAAAACCACTAAACGTGTTTTATCAGTAATTGCCGCTTCTAATTGCGCAGGCGTGATTTTGAAGCGTTGTTCTTCACCACATTTTACAATAACAGGCACGCCCTCAGCGATGATGACCATATCTGGATAGCTTACCCAGAATGGTGCAGGAATGATTACTTCATCGCCTTTATTCAACAAAGCCAAAGCTAAGTTAAAGAACGACTGTTTACCACCACAAGAGACCAATATTTGGTTTGCAGCATAATCGAGATTATTGTCACGCTTGAATTTGGCAATAATTGCTTTTTTTAGACCTGGCGTACCATCAACAGCAGTATATTTTGTAAAACCGTTGTTAATTGCTGCAATTGCAGCATCTTTGATGTGTTGCGGGGTGTCGAAATCCGGTTCGCCTGCACCTAAACCAATTACATTCTTGCCAGCAGCTTTAAGTTCAGCCGCTTTGTTTGTTACAGCAAGCGTTGGGGACGGTTTGATGGCATTGACACGATCAGAGAGACGTACGTCCACGGCAGTATTCCTTCTTATGGGGGATTAAAAAAATAAAAAAGCACACTATCTTAGCTCAATTTTGATGACAGCGTCGTTCAATATTTGCGCAAAATATCGAAAAAACATTAAAATATTGAAAAACGTTAAAGCTTGTAGCTATTGTATTTTGGATAGACTCGCAAAAACATCGTTTTTTTCGTACAATAGAGAAAGATTGAATTGAGTTATGGCTAATGAGTGCGCAAAATCCTCCGCAAAAAAAACCGATGTTTAAACTTCCATTTCCAGTAAAGCAAGTGAATGATGCGAAAGCTGCGGATGAAGAAGTAGAAGATTTACGCCCAAAACCAAAACCTTATGCTGATCGTACTTGGATGCCACCGCGTGGTACAAGACGTTCATTTGGTAAGCGTTAATGGTTAAATAAAAAATAGGTGCATAGGCACCTATTTTTTAACAAGAATCGTTGATTTAAGTGTAGATATTAATGAGTTAAGCGTAGAAATTGGTATGGTATTCGAGTTTTTGTAAGTCAAATCGATCACCATTATGGAATTGAATCGATTCGATTTGATGACTCACACTTAATTCCCAGTCTTTTATCTTAATTTGATCAGTCGTACCTTGAATTGAAATGATTTTATCTACGCCAGTGTTTTTAATGAGTAAATCATCGATATTGATATTTTGTCCAAATTTGATAATGTCATTACCGCCTTTTTCTTGAATGAGATCTTGACCGAAGCCAAGTTCAAACTCATAGGTTTCATTGCCTAAACTACCAATGAGCGTATCATTCCCTGTTCCACCATTGAGAAGATTAAACAGTCCACCTTTCGCCTCAAGAGTATCATTTCCAGCGCCCCCAAATAGGCTGTTATTCCCCAGATTACCTGTGATCATGTTATTTTCAGCATTCCCTGTACCACTGATGTTTGCTTGACCACTCAAGATGAGATTTTCAACATTCTTGCTAAGATGGAAGTGTTCTGCCGTACTTAAAACGGTATCGATTCCTTGCTGAGCATGTTCTAGAACAAAATTATGGTTTGAATTCACATAGTAGGTGTCATTGCCACGACCCCCAACCAAAACATTAATACCATCACCGCCATCTAAAATATCATTCCCCAGTCCACCGAATAACAGATCATCACCATTGCCAGCATAAATTTTATCGTGACCCATCCCACCTTTAATGACATCGTTGCCCGCCTTACCATGTAATGTGGTTCCGAAAGGAATAAGAGTGGTAATGATATTGGTCTTGGGATTAAATAAATTAGTAGCAATCGCAACGGAGCCTGCAAAATCACCTGCGTAGGTATAAGCGAGCTGGGTCAAGGTATTGACCAATTGATCTTTAGAAGAAAATCCATGATGGAATAATTCACCATTGATGAATTGGCCTATAAAATTAAGACCTTCGTTAGCAATTTGACTGACCACATCTATTAAACTTGCACCAGCTTTAAAGTTGGCTTTAACCACATCGCCAAATAATTCCAAATACCAAGAAAATGGGCGACTTGCTCCACCATTCAATTTAGACGTATCTACTCCTAAATAGTGATCTAAAAGACCCGCAGGTGTAATACCCGACCAATCTGCCAAAGTACCACCTAAATTATTCAGTGCTTGTGTGGCATCCATATGAACGAGGCCATATTGACCATCAGAGCTAGGTAAATAGCCTATAGGTACGACAATATTTCCTGCTGCGTCTTTGACAACGTTAATGAAGTTGTCTGCTAATGTCTTAATTAGAATGTTGGATGCTTGATAAAAATCTTCATTGCTAAAGTGAATACCTTTTTCAGCCAATGATTTTTCTGTACCTAAACGCACATATTGATAAAGGAAACTCTTTGGATTTGCTGTTGCTACAGCCTCAGCTACTTTTAACCAGTTTCTTGTGCCTTTATCAACAGCATTATTTGATAAAAGATCATTTTTAATCGCGCTATAGATTGGACGCCAGAGATTTTTTACTTGAAGTGATGGCGCTTCAGAAAACTGCTGATACAACTCTTGGACTTGACGGAAAGTATCGTCACTCACCCGATAACTTTTTTGACCACTTAATTCAACTGCATGGAAAGCTTTTGAGAAAGATGATGGTGCTGTTTTATGATTAAAATTTTGCCAATCATGACGAGGAGACACAGGATCGTTCTTAGCGCTTACTTTCAGTCCTTGGCTTAAAGTGATTGAAGTGTCTGATGGTTGATCGGTAACTGCATCATCAATTTGATGAGATGTTTTAAAATTCGTAATTTTCGATAGATGATCAAGCTTTAACTCAGTATTAATCGTCTCACTCTTGAGACGCCTATCATTTAGATTGACCGTTGCACCTAAAGTGCTGCCGACATCACTTAATGTTGATGTGACGGTATCAATGATAGTGTCCGCAAGCGCATGCACAATATCAAAGGGCTTACCCACAAGAGCATTTCCAACTAAAGTCATAGGAGCAACAACGTCGTCAACGGCTGTTTTTATAACATTGGCAACGGTCACTAATCCATTGCCAATCAGTTGAGCAGGAATAGACAGTACTGAGCTAAATTTAAAGTTGGGAAGAAAGTTTAAAGATTTAAAACTGAATAAGGCCATTATTTTTATCTCTTGTTTATTGGTCTCTTCATGATTGTTTTGGTATTTACGAATGACTTTTTATAAATAAAAATTGTTTAAAATTTAAAAGTGATTTTTATCACACTTTACTGGGTAATGAAATTTTTCCCGATAAAATTAACTTTCTCAAAGCCAGTTCACATTCATTGAAAATTGAGAGCCTAGATGCTTTGAATAAAAAATGAATTACTTTCATTGGATTCGATAATAGGCGAAATGACCCTAACTAAGGTGTTGTGGGTGCCATACTGTCTTGTTGCTTAAAATAATCATAATAGTCTTTTTTTTGTTTATACATGGCTTGATCAGCTCGTTTTAACATTTCTTGAACTGATTCATGTTCATAAGTTGATGCATAACCCATGGATAAACTCATGCAATGACCAGAATAGTATTGATTATCAATATTCAGTAATTCTTGAATGGTGAGCAGCGTAGATTGAACTGTCATATCAGTGGCACCTTGCATCAACACGACAAATTCATCACCTCCAATGCGAGAGGCAGTAAAATTTGTTTTGTTAATGGTTCGATTTAAGATATTGCCCATTCTACGTAAAATTTCATCTCCAGCATCATGTCCATAATGATCATTAATGCGTTTTAAGCCATTCATATCGATAAAAATTGCAGAAACTGGACGAACCAGTGAACGTTCTAAACGATTGAGTTCTTCTGTAAAAAATGAACGATTAGAGAGTTTGGTGAGAACATCGTGGCTACCTAAATATTCTAAATAATTTTCAGCCTTTTTACGTGCTGTAATATCGGTTAAAGCCAATTGCACCAGCCCCCAATCATGTTCATAACCTGGGAATACGGTAAATTGCAATAATACATGACGGATGGTGCCGTCTAGAGCATAATTAATGGCTTCTCGGCTGTGATGGATTTTTCCATTCCAAAGCTCGATTAACTGTTCTTTAAACGTCTGATGCATCTCTTTAGAGAAAATTTGCTTTAAACTTTTAAACATCACATCTTTGTCTGATGCTTTAAACAAGTCCAAAGTTGCTTGGTTTACATCCAGTAAAATAATATCTTCAACACATTGGCCTACAAAGTCTTGGTGTACATCAAGAAAAGTTCTAAAGTCTTCAATCCCTATGGATTTAAGGTAATCCATACGACTCTTGACACGGCTAAAATCCTCTACCCACAGAGAAGTGGGTGAGTAATCAAATCGTGCCTCAGCTAAAAGTCGGTTTTTTTCTTCTAAGCGATTGGCATTGATATAGTCTGTAATATTTTCGGTGGTAATTAATAAACGATCCAAGCTCTCTTCAGCACCTGGTAGAATAATCGCTCTTAGCTTTATATCTAAGCGTTTTCCAGACAGTGTGTAATTGACAGCAGTGCTACTGAATTCAGTTTTACCTTCCCAGAGTGCAACTAACTCTACAAGATGAGACTTATACATATCTTGTTGAAAAACAATATCTAAATTTTGAGTTAAATGTTTTAGGCTTTGAGCTTCAAATAATTTTAATGTTTGTTGATTTACTTTTAGAATTTTAATTTTATGTGCGCAGAGCGTTACGCGAGAAAGATCTTTTTCTAGAAATTTTTTTAAGTCAGTTACGCCTTCAGATTTCCAAATATCTAATTGTTTTTTTGTCTCACTATAGTCTTCTAGCCACATTGGAATAGGAGATAGCTCGAAAATTGATGACTCCAACAACTCCATAACCTCATCCTATGTATATTCATTCGTAATTATTTGTATAATATAATATTAAGTATCGTGATTCATAATGTCAAATACTGAATATTTGTTAATTTTGTCGCATTAATTTGAGTGTTGGAAATATCAATTTTACACTTCAATTGAAATTTCAGGATGAGTATTTAATTGGTAATGCTTATGCTTTTCATCATACATCGTCTGATCAGCTCTACGGATTAAATCTTCAATGCTTTCATTAGATTGTATGGTGGAATGTCCAATTGAAACACTGATTGGAAAATTTTCATTTTGATGATTGTCATCAAGAATATATTGATTTAAAAGTTGAACGATGTGTTGTACTTGCGCTTTGCCCGCCTGAGGCATCAAAATTACAAACTCATCACCACCTATTCTGGAAACAGAATACTCCGTATTTACAGTACTCTTAATTAATATTTCACCTAATCGTTCAAGGAGTTGATCACCAGCTCCATGACCAAAACGATCATTGATAGCCTTCAGGCCGTTCACATCTAAATAAATACTAGATATAGGATGAATTGAATTTTTAGCTAAGCGAGAAACTTCTTCATTAAAAAATGTTCGATTATAAAGTTTGGTTAAGATGTCATGCTTACCCAGAAACTCTAAATGACTTTCCATAAATTTGCGTTCTGTAATATCAGTTAAAGCGACTTGAGTCACACGCCAGTCATTTTTGTTTTGTGGGAAAATATTAAATTGCTCGACGACATGAATCGTTTGACCATCCATCGTGTAGTAAGTACATTCATGTTGCTGATCGTAATTTTCATCCCAAAGCTTTAATAATTTTTCAGTAAATGTTTGATGATTATAGATCGAGAAAATTTGATGAATATTGTCTAAGAACTCAGTTTTACTTCTTGCTTTAAATAATTTTAGCGCTGAATGATTAATATCAATAAAGGTAATGTCATCAAAACATTGCTGTAAATATTCAGGATGATCTGTCAAATATTGTTTTAAATCTAAAATATTATTTTGACGTAGCGTGTTAAAGCGCTGTTTTATTTTACTAAAATCATTAATCCACAATGAGGTTGGACTATATGTGAAAATTGACTCGGCATAACGTCTAGCATTTTGATAAGGCGTGATATCTTCAGTTGTTAATAATATCCTTTCCCAAGACTGCTCATAACCAGGAATAATGTTGGCTTTTAATTGGACATCAATTTGCTTGCCAGTACAGGTGTAATTGACAGGAGCAAAAACACAATCGGGTATTTTTTGCCATAAACCTGTAAAAAAATGAACCTGAGGAATTGTAATTTCTTCAAAATGAAATTTTGCAAAATTAGCTAAAATTTCTTCTAAATTCTTGGCTTCATAAAGTTTTAAAGTGCTCTGATTAATACTCAATGTTTTAATCGTGGCTAAACAGGGTAGCATTCGATTTGGATATTCAAGTAAGTAGGATCGAATATCGACGATGCCTTGAGCTGTCCATTGTTCAAAGATTTTTTTGACACCACTATAATCTTGAATCCACATTGGAATTGGAGATAAATCAAATATACGTAGATCCAACTGCTCCATATTTCTACTCAATTTGCTAAGGTGTTAATCAATAATTGAACAAGATTTTGATTAATATAATAGATTTACACCAAGATGAGCAAATAATATCATTTTTAAGCGCGATTATTTTTTAGCACGATGCTCTGCTCTAGGGGCTGCAATCGTTTTCTTGCCATGCCAAACATCAATAAAATCCTGCTCATTAATATTGTAGAGTTCGAGTAATGCCAAAATGACGCCACCGAAGATGATTGATCCATCTGGGTTTTGTTCAAGTTGGATCATTTTAGATTCCAGTTTGTAAAGAATATCTTGAATTTCAAAGACTCTGTCACGACCATTACTGTCAATTGGATACATCGGCGTATTTAAAACTATTGTTGCTAAACTCTTTTCTGCATCGGTTAATGGCAGTTGTTGAATGACGTCATTGGGCTCAGTGTTGAAAATTACATCTTCTGAAATAAACGCGTGTAATAAGTTTTGCGTTAATCGAGGTAGAGTTCTTTCCACAAAAGGTCTAAAACTAGCAGGAAAAATCACATTTTTAGAAATTCCTTTAAACATTGGTGCAATTTCTTCAACTTTATAGCCTGCGACGCCACAACCTAGCGAGGTGATAAAATATTTTATTTTAGGATGGTTTTTGGTATAGATTTTAAAGTCTTCAATATAATGTTGGATTTGAGATAAAGGCATTTGTTGCAAATGTTCGTTCATCGTTGGGATGGCATAACTTTGACCTGACCATCCACGGCCGACACCTTTGATTGCACCAAAGTGGAGTAGTGCAGTTTTTGCAGCTCCTCCTGCATGTGTGCCAGCCAAGTTGCTTCCAAAAACAAATACAGTGTCTTCGGTTAAACTTTTAATGATACTTTCATCATGATATTGATAAGACATATGCGTTCACAAATACAGTCGGTTTAACTTCATGTTGCAGTTGAAAACGGTTAGGGTCAAGCTTATTTATTTGATTCCGAACAATACACCCCCATATTCTTAACGTAGTTCAACAGTAGCTGATTAGAGTTCTGTTAAAATAAAACTTAAATTATTTGTGAGATTGCATTTGTGAGCGATAGCCTTCCTTTTGAATTGGTCACCAATTATAAGCCTGCGGGTGATCAACCTCAGGCCATTGAAAAACTTGTGCAAGGTGTAAAGAAGGGGTATCACGACCAATTGCTTTTGGGTGTTACGGGTTCTGGGAAGACTTACACCATGGCGAATGTCATTCAACAATTACAACGTCCTACCATCGTCATGGCGCATAATAAAACCTTGGCAGCCCAGCTATACGGTGAATTTAAAACATTTTTTCCGAATAATTCTGTCGAATATTTTGTCAGTTATTACGATTATTATCAGCCCGAAGCCTACGTGCCTTCCTCTGATACGTTTATCGAAAAAGATTCTGCCATCAATGATCATATCGACCAAATGCGCTTATCTGCGACACGGGCATTGTTAGAGCGTAAAGACTCTATTATTGTGGCTTCCGTCTCAGCGATTTATGGCTTGGGCGATCCAAATGCCTATATGAATATGTTATTGCATATTGTGGTGGGTGACAGAATCAGCCGTGATGAACTCATACGCCGTTTGGTGGAAATGCAATATACGCGAAATGAATTGGAATTTTTACGCGGGACTTATCGTATAAGAGGCGAAATCCTCGATATTTTCCCTGCAGAGTCAGACCAGAATGCAGTGCGTATTGAGTTGTTTGATGACGAGGTAGATTCTATTCGTTGGTTTGATCCATTAACTGGAAAAATGGTTCGTAAAATTCCTCGGATTACCATTTATCCTAAAAGCCATTACGTAACGCCGAAGAATAATTTAGAGCGTGCGATCGGTACGATTCGAACTGAATTAAAAGAGCGCTTAGCATTCTTTAGAACGAATGATAAGTTACTCGAAGCGCAGCGCATTGAGCAGCGTACCCGTTATGATTTAGAAATGATGCAGCAGCTCGGTTATACCAACGGTATTGAAAACTATTCAAGACATTTATCGGGTCGTCCTTCAGGTGAGGCGCCACCGACGTTATTTGACTATTTACCAGAAGATGCTTTGCTCATTATTGATGAGTCACA
>JAHLFF010000282.1 GCA_018883945.1 Candidatus Acinetobacter avistercoris | reverse complement strand
GAGATTTTTGAAGGAAAAGTTATGAGAAAAATGAAATACTTTTTAAGCTTCATTATCTTATTTTCTACAATCGCTTATACCCAAAAGAATGAAAAATCTTCATCTGATTTTAACGTTCAGCTTACGATCACAGAACGCTGTGAAATTCAGAGTAACCAGACACAATCTATTGATTTTGGATCTATTCAACGTTCAACCAATAATGTAGCTAGTTCAGGAAGCTTAAATGTTAGTTGCACCCAAGATACTCCCTACTCGATTGCTTTACATGGTGATAAAACCTTAAAAAATGTGCAAGACAGCTCTATTCAGGTTCCGTATCAGCTCTATCAGGATGCTGGGTTTAAAACTGTCTGGGGGAGTTCTTCTCAAGAAAATTTTACAAGTACAGGAACAGGCGCTGATCAAAGCTTCAGAATCTGGGCAAAAATTAACGAAGGTGCCACGAATGTTCCTGCGGGCGTTTATAATGATACTGTGATTGCTACGATTACATATTAATAGGTTAAAGTAACAGTAATAGTATCGCTATAATTTCCTGAACTTTTAATCGGTTGCTGTGGTACGTGGCCATATACTGGAATTGATTGCTGCCCATTTGTTCCCACACCTTGTGACCTGTTATTAGAGCTATCCCATTTTTGAGTTAAGGTATTGTTTAGATACAAATCATAATTTAGATAATCTTTGCCATTAAACATTCTTCTCTGATTATTCAAAGCATATTTGCCATTATTTAATCCTACTCGCCAGGTAGTTCTTGAAGGGCATTGCAAAGAAATTTGACCACTTGTACGTAAGTCTCTGTTCAAATTATCAATTTGACCAAAATCCAAATCTGTTGTTGAAAGCAATGCACAAACATTCTCATAGTCTGCAAAAACACTCATATTAGCCGTGTCCGAATACCTTAAGCTACTGGCGTTATATCCAGTAGGATAGTTCTCATTTCTAGCAAAATCATAAAGGATTTCAAGTGATAAAGTTGAAGATCTATAATTGCCTGCAGCCCCTGTTTGCCCAGGGTAAAAAAGGCCATAAATTGGAATGAGTTCAGTCAGCTGCTTACCGCCTGTAATCGTATAGTCTCTACAACCAGTAGCATTTAATTGACTACTAGATTGAATTAAATGATTAAAACCGGGGTCATAAAACAAGTTATATTTTAAAGATTGAGTTAAAATAGGTAGACCTAAAAAGCTGGTATAGATAGAGCGAGTGGTATCATTATAAAGCCAACTTGTAGCGGTAAGACATACACGTAAATTTGTTTTTAACTGAGATTGCGGATCACAACGCAGCGTAACATTTGTAGAAGTGGTAGTTAATGCGGGACTCACTTCACCAAAATCGAGCGAGGTAGAAGAAATACTACATTTAGCCGCCTGACTTTCACTTGTGATTATCAGACCTAAAAATAGCCCCGATACTAAGCTTAAATTTTTTATTGATAAAAAAGGAGACTTTATATTTTTCCTTATTCGCATAATAACTCTCCTAAATCAATCAAACCTTTCTGAGTACTTAAATCTCTAATTTCAAAACTACAAATTTGATCTTTCTGTTGTACAAAGAATTTAGTTACTTTAGGGTTTTCCATATAGATCATACCATCATATGCAACGATAGTAAGTGGTTCTGCAGTTGATGATTGTATATCTGGACTCGCCCAGACATTCGATCCAGCCTCAATCACACTTCCATCTTTTTGTTTGATAATAGCTTGAATGGCCTGCATCTGATAAACAGGAAAATCTATAAAGACACCACTGCCAAATTTTGGTACAGCATTCTTTACTGTTGTTTCAATATAGTAGTCAGCTGGCAATTCTAAGGCATCGATCGTAATCTTGTTGTTTTGATAGGGATTAAGTGAGGTGACGACCAACTCTCCGTTCCTGTTAGTTTTTCCTACCAATCTATTTTCTAATTTTACTGGTACTTCAGGGATTTTAGAAGTTGAAATCAAAGCAAATGAATCAAAAGACCTGCGCATTGGGAATAAACTTCGATTCATCACTAACACACTTCCACTTAATGTACCGTTGGCTATTCGAGAAGAGCTGTTGTCGGTTTTAAATTCCTGTAAGCCTAAACTCCACTCCCCGTAGTTGTGCATCCGGGCAAGTTGAGCTTGGATATTTTGATTATCCTGAGCAGCATCTGCCTGTAATTGCCATCCCCATCCGCCCACATCACGAGAAATGGACTGACGTGCATTGATAGATAGTTTCTCTTGTTCCCGATCTTGCTGATAGGATAGGTTAACAGTCCGTCTCTTTTCTAATGGAATGTTCAGGCTCAAATAATATCTTGTATCTGCTTCATTTAAATCGTGATTTGCACTTAAGTTGAGGTTGTAATTATTAGGAAATAAATAGGACCAGTTAAATGTGAGAAACTCATTGGCTGAATTTGACTTTTGTTCTTGATAAATATAACTCGTTCCGAACTGGCCTAATCTATTATTAATACCTAAAAAAAACTGATCTGATCGCTGAGGAAATGCTGAACCATTAAGACGAGCGATATCGTAATATTCACCTGATTGTCGAGCCGTATTGTAAGAGATATTTAAATATCGGGAATTCCAGTTATACCCTAACTGATAAATAGCCCCGGTCAATCCCTGATAGTCACTAAAAGAATATGCTGCATTTAGTAAACCTGCGCGATCTCCTATTCTTTGAATAAGCCCAGCCCCACCTAGGTACAGATCAGGAGCTAACTCTACATGCGTCTCTACTGTTAGATCCCGTGTCAAACCATACCGGTAACTGGTATTAGCAACCAGGTTCTTGTCATATTTAAAGGAACGTTCTCCATATGCTAAACGTGTATAACCCAAGTTGAAAGACCAGTCACTCAAGTTTTCTTTTAGTAGTTGATTGGTCCCATATAAAGAAAAATTTACGACCCTTTGCTGGCCATTGATATCAGTCACAATTACTTGGGCTTGTCCAACTCCAGTAATAATAGGGATCGTTTCAATTTCAAATTGGCCAGGTATGATTTGCTGAGTTGTTTGCTTTAATCCATTAATAAACAAATCGACTGTAGATGGTAAACTTACTTCGCCTTTAAATGATTCCAATGGAGTCGTAATTTGATAAGGCTGAAGAGCAAAATTTTTAGAAAAGCTTAGTCCACTAATACGTGTAGATCTGGCCCAACCCAATGGCTTCGACTGATCATCGCCCACCTTAATGGTAAGCATTTTCTCAGGTAAATCACGCTGCCAATAGGTATCTAAAATTAAAGCATTTAAATTGGAGTCTTGATTGGTTTTGGTATAGCTATAATTTGAAGATAAATTTAAAATTCCTCCATCTCCCAAGCCAAATACACGAAACTCATTGGTTCCACTTAAACTGAAATAATCCTGAGAATATTGACTATAGAAATCATAATTGAACAAAGCACCTGGTCGCTCTTGAACTGGGTCGATTTTGGCAGGCTCAATAACGGTATATGCAGAATAATAGGAAGTTTGATTAAGAGCTTTAATATCTGCATCAAAGTAAATTTTCTGATTTGCACTATCGTAGTTGTATTTGACTGAAGGTATATCTTCTAAAAGATAGTAGCCCGCAGGATTAGCCTTCAGATCAGAGGGCAAAGTTAATTTAATTTCCTGCAAGGTTTCTGTAGATATATAAAGTTGTTGACCTTGTTGGAGAAAATGGCCTAAAACATTTGTATCGAATTGATTTAAAATAACATCTAGAAAAAGTTCTTGTTGAATAGCCGAATCTGTTTCTTGAGAATTCACTTCATTTGCTATTGCTTCTGGCACATACAGAAGTCCAAGCAAAATTACACCCAAGCAATTAGCCTTGATCATGTCGAAAATTTATCTATTTTTGTACAGGAAGAACCTGTTGTTTAATATCAGAATTAATCACTGCCTGAAATTTTCCTGCACCATTATCAGGAAGGCTGACAGGCAAGTTCCAGGACATAGTTTGTCCTGCTAAAACATAACCCATTAATCCAGATATCAAAGGTATTGATTTTCCTGCCGATGATACATAACTAAACTGACTTAAGCGCAAATAGGAACTGGAGCGATTGGTTACTGAGATTTGGCCATTGGTATATTTAAACTGAATATTATCAAGCGAGGTCATGCCTTGAGCTGTTTTAGGGGGCTGGGGAGCTTTATAAAAAATAGGAATTGAATACTGCAAGAGAATATTCAATCCTGAGTTATTTTGCTCTGGGTTACTTCCTGGTAACTCATCTACCAGTACTCGAAATGCTTGTTCCTGAGTAGGATTAGTATTGGCCGGCTTAATCAAGCGTACCAACTGTCTTTGACCAGGTTTAATTTCGGTAATAAGTGGACTTGCAACCAACTTTCTAGTTGGTTGCAAGATTTCCTGACTATTAAGCTGAGTCCATTCTTGCATGCGTACCTGAGCACGAATATTCGTTTTTCCTGTGTTTGTAAGCCAAAGCTCTTTCGCTTTCTCACCGGATGAAAACTCTACCAGGATGGGAGATACTTGTAGACTCGCTGCATGGGTAAAAGAACCAAGGGAAGAGGCTAAAAAAGTCATCATACAGAAATTCTGAAGATTCCATACTTTTTTAAAAATATTTTGCAATTGCCTCTCCTAGTTTACTTATAAAGTGATTAGTACATAATTTTAGCAGTCACAACGTCAGTATATACACCTGCCCTAACATTTGTGTTGCCTTTTAATTTCGCATATACAGGCAATTCTTGTGCTTTACCCGTACCAGTGTTTACTAATGCCTGATCAGCCGTTTTACCCCAGATCTGTTGTGTAGTGCTATCTTGGAATAAATCATAAGCCACTACAGAACTGCTATCAGATTTATGCTTCATTTGACGTTCGCTATCCAGTACCACTTTATAAGGTGTACCAATGGTACATGTAGCTGTCAATTTCCCTGACTGAGCACGGTTAGCATCAGTTGAACGATCTAAACTTCCGAAATCAATATTTGTAGCTGAGTTAAACTCACATGATTCATTGATTGTTAATTTCACTTCAAAATCTTGTGTTGACGCAGTAGCTGCTTGTGCTACAGAAAAACCTAGTACAGATGAAATGAACAAGGAAACATATGTGATTTTTTTCATGAGATTGAATCCAATATTTAAGTTCAGCTTTACCTTAAAAAGTCTATGAACTTTTAGCTAGAATAGGCGAGGGAATATACGCTCATATAATAAGCAAGTACATAGATTTATTTGATGAAAATTAGGTACTTTGCTCTAAATCAAACCAATTAAGAAATAGGTTTAATTAATCATCAGCTTTTATCTCATCGCACAAAAGTGTGACAAGTACCTCATTAAAAATGATTTACTTGCGGTATATGGCAAAGAATAATTAAAAATATATGATTAGTAAAATAAATAAAAACTATTTAATAGATCTAAAAAAACAATGGAGATGCCGCTACTGTCCCACAATTTTTCATAAAAGGAGACTTAATTAGGCTTTCTTTTGTTTTCCGGGTATTTAATCGGGTGATAAAGCTTTTGAAATTCTTCTTTCAAACAAATTCACTTAAATTTTTCTGAGTAAACGTTGAACCACTCAGCCTTCCTGCCCTAAATGCCGTGCGAAACTCACCAGAAAATAGGCGATTATCGCAATCCAGATTTGTGTT
>JAHLFF010000281.1 GCA_018883945.1 Candidatus Acinetobacter avistercoris | reverse complement strand
AAGTTAACATCGTGATCACTGCTAAAGCTGGTGACGAAGGTAAACTATTCGGTTCTATCGGTACTCGTGATATCGCTGATGCGTTAACAAATGCTGGTCTAGAAGTTGACCGTGCAGAAGTTCGTTTACCGAACGGTGCACTTCGTCACACTGGCGAATTCAACATCGCAATCCAATTGCACCATGATGTTGTTGCTGAAGTTCTCGTTACTATCGTATCTGAGTAATTTTTGCAAAAAAAAGAGCATGCTTTGCATGCTCTTTTTTTATCTCTAAAATTTGTGTTTCCTTGAGCCAGTCACAATTTGACTCAACTCTACCGCCATTATTGATAATTCAATTACATTGTTTTAGTCTTTTAGATTAAGATAGTCAGACGCGATTGAAGTATTCTAGTTATATTAAAAATCAAGGTTTTATATGTCTAAGGCGACTGCCACTGCAAATACTAATAAATTTAATGCTGATTCAAAGAAAAATGAACCAGGTTCATTAAAAGAGTTTCGCACTCCCCCGCACAACCTTGCCATTGAGCAAGCGGTACTTGCAGCACTCATGACTGTTGCTGAATCTTATGAACAAGTCAGTGATGTATTAAAGGAAAGTGATTTCTACGCAACGCGACATAAATACATTTATAGAGCCATTGAAAAGTTAGCACAAGAAAACTCCCCTTATGATGCTGTTCTGGTCAATGATTGGCTCATCAAACAAAGTTTACTCGATGCCATTGGCGGTGAAGAATACTTGATGCAGTTAATGTCCGACTCACCTGCAAGTTTTTATAATTTAGAAATTTATGCGAATAAAATTCGTGAATTTGCAACTTTGCGAAATATGATTAAAGTCGGTAATGAAATTTTACAGAATGCTTATGACACCAAAGGTCGTGAAGTGAGTGAGATTTTAGACTTAGCTGAAACCAACATCTTTTCGATTGCCGAACAACATAATAACAATGCCAAGGCACAAGGCCCGAAATCCATCAGTACAGTT
The DNA here is from genome assembly GCA_018883945.1 of Candidatus Acinetobacter avistercoris. Lineage (GTDB taxonomy): Bacteria > Pseudomonadota > Gammaproteobacteria > Pseudomonadales > Moraxellaceae > Acinetobacter > Acinetobacter avistercoris. The sequence continues at coordinate 16,714 of JAHLFF010000281.1, read as the reverse complement.
GCTGCATCACTCATTACTAAACTTGATGAACTTTCTCAAATGGAAGGTAATATCACAGGTTTGAGTACAGGATTTGTAGAATTAGACAATAAAACATCTGGTATGCAAGCGGGTGATATGATTATTGTTGCAGCGCGTCCTTCGATGGGTAAAACAACTTTGGCGATGAACTTAATCGAAAGTGTTTTATTTAATAGTAATTTACCTGCTTTGGTTTTCTCTATGGAGATGCCAGCAGACTCAATTGCGATGCGTTTAATTTCCTCTTGGGGGCGTGTACATCAAGGGCATTTACGCTCAGGTAAAATGGATGGTGATGAATGGTCAAAAGTCACTGGTACTCTTTTACAGTTACAAGAAAAACATCTCTATATTGATGACTCTTCTGCACTTCCTCCAACAGAAATGCGTGCAAGAGCCAGACGTATTGCCAAGCAACATGGTGGAAAACTAGGTTGCATTATGGTCGATTACTTACAGCTAATGAAAGTACCGGGTATGGGCGACAACCGTGTGGGTGAAATTGGTGAAATTTCAAGAAGCTTAAAAGCGTTAGCTAAAGAAATGAGTTGCCCTGTGATTGCACTATCTCAGCTTAACCGCTCACTCGAAAACCGTCCGAATAAACGTCCTGTCATGTCAGACTTACGTGAATCTGGTGCGATCGAGCAGGATGCCGATTTAATTATGTTTATTTACCGTGATGAGGTTTATAACAAAGAATCGAAAGAAGCAGGTACCGCAGAGATTATTATTGGTAAGCAACGTAATGGTCCAATTGGTACAGTTCGTCTCGCTTTTGAAGGCCAATATACCCGCTTTAGTAATCTGTCACCTGAATATTATGCTCAATACAATGATGAAGAATAATCTTCATTCATTTTTTAAGAATTCATAGACCCTCTCAGGAGTACTTAGGGTGCGCCAAGCAACAGTTTGTATTGATCATCAAGCACTACAATACAATTTAAACCGTGTGAAACAACTTGCACCAACCGCGAAAATCGTCAGCATGGTGAAAGCCAATGCTTACGGACACGGCGTAAAAGACTGCTTAGCAGCCTTAAGTCAAAGTGATGCCTTCGGTGTCGCATGTTTAGATGAAGCGCTAGAAATTCGTGAATTGGGTTATCAGCAACCCATCACACTGATTGAAGGCGTTTTTGCGCATGAAGAAATGTATATCGTTATAGATCAAAATCTTGAATGTGTCGTTCATCACAAGCAGCAAGTAGAATGGCTCCTAGCACATAAAGATGCATATACCGCCAAAAATTTAAAAGTTTGGGTGAAATTGAATAGCGGCATGAATCGTCTAGGGTTTAAAGTTGATGAAATTATCCAGATCATTCAACGTTTAAAATCAGAAGGCTTTAACTGTGTTCTTACAATGCACTTTGCCAATGCTGATGTGGAAAATCATCCGCTCAATATGCAACAAAAAGAACAAATTTTAAAAGTTAAAGCAGCTTGCGAACCCATTTTAGCCTCTTGCTGTAACTCTGCTGCAATTTTCAAATGGCCTGAGCTCAATTTTGATTTTGTCCGTCCCGGTATTATGCTGTACGGCGCTTCGCCTTTTACAGATAAATCGGCACATGACCTCGACATTCAACCTGTAATGTCATTTACAGCTGAAATTATTGCTTTAAATACAATTCAAGCAGGTGAGTCTGTCGGCTATGGATCTCTTTACGTTGCTGATAAAGAAACTGAATTGGCCATTGTTTCTGTCGGTTATGGTGATGGTTATCCGAGAGCTTTCATTCAACCCAACTTTGTTGCAATAAATGGCAAACACGTTGCTGTAGTCGGTCGTGTTGCGATGGATATGATTGCAATCGATGTCACAGGTTTAAATCTAAAGCTTAATAGTGAAGTAGAGCTTTGGGGTAAGAACCGCTTGGTTGATGATGTCGCAACCGCCAATGGTACGATTGGTTATGAACTACTCTGTCGTCTAAGCAATCGCCCTAAGCGTAAAAACTTAAGTCCTTTAGAGAACTGAGTTGAAAACTCATTTTTTTAATGTTTTTAAATTCTTAGATTCTTAAATAAAATGTCTTAAAGTTAGTACTGAAAAAGCTGAGCTCAAACAATACTATTGAGCTCAGCTTTTTGTGTTAGCAGACCTCAACCTCACCCTGCTTAGATTCCACTAAATGTTCAAGAAGTTGATCTACATGAGCTTGGGTAAAGTTTAATGGCTCAAATCGCTTATAACCAAGATCAAGTAAATATTGCTGAACACAACTGTTACGCCCCACAAATTTCATTGACCAGCCATCGAAAGAAGTTTCTTGAATATTTTTTGTATTAAATAAAATCACGTCTTGATGACGTCGGTCTTTCTTTAATTTTATGATTAATTGTTGAAGTACTTCTGCTTTACCTTCTAAGCATTGGAAAAAATATCCATCTGCATAGTAAAGCACGCCATGAATATCATTTAATATATTGAAATTACGCGCTTCAGAAAGTATCTCACGTAGATCACTCAATAATTGAGGATGTACAGATGTTGCTTTGCTGACATAACAAATTTGTTGCATCTCTCGCATCCTCAATGTTAAAAATTGTATAAAATAACAACTTAATGTAATTGAGTTTCACCCCTATAGTAAAGCCTTATTCCCAATAATCTTCGGTAGGTTCAGGCAAACCATTTAAACCCTTTCGCAAAGTATCTGACCATTCACGACTAATCTGTGTGTAATAAGGGTCTTCCTCGTAAATGCGCTTGCCTGCAGCAATTTTAAAACTGTCTCTTGTATAAATAATGGCATCGAGTGGTAGTCCCACAGAAACATTAGATCGTAATGTTGAATCAAAGGAAATCAATCCACAACGCATTGCATTCGCTAAACTTGTTTCATACGATAAGGCACGATCTAGAATAGGTTTACCGTATTTACTTTCTCCAATTTGGAAAAACGGCGTATCACTTGTCGCGTTGATAAAATTGCCTTGCGGATAAACATTATAAAGCTGCATCTCTTCACCTTTAATCTGTCCACCCACCAAAATGCTGCAGAAATAATTACTTTGTTCTTGCTGATTCTCTGTAACATCTGAAATTACACGCTTTAATGTATGCCCGACCAACTCAGCGAGCTCAAACATCGTATGTACACTATATAAATTTGGTTCTTGTTTTAAATCTAATTGATTTTTTAAATGCCCTACCACGGCCTGAGTTGTAGCAAGATTTCCAGAAGTTTGAATGGTAACAAATCGCTCTCCCTCCACCCCAAATACATATAGTTTTCTAAAAACAGATATGTGATCTACCCCTGCATTAGTTCGAGTATCACTAATGAAGACCATCCCCTCTTTCAGACGCATCGCGCAACAATAGGTCATTTGCTTTCCTTATTCTATTTTTTAACAAGGCATTACTTGAACCGTCGAACTCATGGATTCAATTCCGCCCTTTTCACGAACTCCTCTTACAGGTGCAACATCCCAATAATCACGCCCAATTGCAACATAAATATGTGAACTCGGCGTATACAGCTGATTACTAATATCAAAACTATACCAGTGATTTTCCAAATAAACTTCTGCCCATGCATGACTGGCTAAATGACTACTTTCTGGAACATAGAGATAGCCTGATGCATATCTTGCTGGAATACCGAGTGTTTTACACATTGCAATAAATACATGACTATGATCCTGACAAACTCCTTGTTGATGCTCAAAAGCCTCAATTGCCGTGGTGTTCACTCTGGTGCTAAAGCTAATATAGGGCATATGCAACAGTAATGCTTCGGACAGTCGTTGTAGATTTTCATGACAAATGATTGGAACATAATGAGCTGCAAATGCTTTCATTTCTGCATTACAGGTCGTACTTGTTGTGGGTTGCAGAAACAACAAAGGACTCAAGTTTGTCGAAATCGCATACATTGACTGTGGATTTATCTCAACAATACCTTGCGCCATAATGGATAAATTTTGATATTCATAACGCTGTGTACTGGTCAGCCAAACATTCTGAAATGGGTCCAGCTGAAATTGAGTTTCCCCCGGCACACTGATTGCCCATGACAAAATCTGCTGATGCGAATTATTCTGTGGTGTCATTTTTATATATTGGATACTGTTTTTTGCTAGCTGACTATATTGATAATGCGTTTGATGATTGATCATCAGTTTCATGCACCCACCTCAAATAGATATTGCACTTGATCACTCAAATGGTAAAAGCGCTTGCTACTCGGATGCTTCAACAAATCTTGCCATGGTTCATCTAAAGCATCCCAGCCTTTAGACATCAGGATTTCAATCAAACCTGCTAAAAATGACAGTGTTTTATCTGTGTTTTGGTTCAAACGTATTTGTCGGTCTAAATTTTCAAATAATTGACCAAGACTAAAGAAAAGAAATATTTCTTCGTTTTCAGACTCTAAAATGTCATTGCATTCATCAACTACACTACAAATAAAACCTGCATTTTCATTTGCAGCCTCAATCAATTGTTTTAATTCACTGTAGGCTTGAATCGATAGAACTGGACGTAAATCTTGTATATTATTTTTAACCGTTTGAAATTGTTGATCGAATGAGGATGGTTGTTCTGGATTCAATGTTAATTCGTTCAAACTGCTTGCATTAAAAGCCGGTAAACAGAATGCATGTGCATATTGAATGGCTTTGTCATTATCTTGAAATGGAAACTCTCCGCACAAATATTGAATACGCGCTAAATAGCGTCCCACCCAATAAATATTTTGTGCACTACTACTTAATATAATCATATCAGCCTCTGGGTTGTAATTAAGATTAAGAATGTCGCGAATCGACTACCCATGTATCTTTAACACCACCACCTTGTGAAGAATTGACGACCAAAGAACCCTCTTGCATTGCCACTCGTGTTAATCCTCCAGGTACAATTTCTGTTCGATATGGAGAGCTTAAGACGAAGGGTCTTAAATCAATATGTCGCTCCGAAATACACGTTTGTGTAATGGTTGGCGCGACGGAAAGGGATAATGTCGGTTGTGCTATATAATGGTGCGGATTTAACAAAAGCTTGACCTTAAATGCATCAATTTCTTGAGCTGTAGCTTGTGGGCCAATCAGCATTCCGTAACCACCAGATCCTTGTGCCTCTTTAACGACCAGTTTATCTAGATTCTGTACAACAAAATCTAATGAATCATAGTCACGGCATTGATATGTAGGAACATTATTCAGAATAGGTCTTTCATTCAGATAAAATTCAATCATTTTATCCACATAAGGATAAATAGATTTATCATCCGCAACACCAGCACCTGGAGCATTTGCAATCACAACATTATGTTTTAAATAAGCTGACATTAATCCTGGAACACCTAAAGCACTGTCAGGTTTAAAACACAATGGATCAATAAAAATGTCATCTAAACGTTTATAAATTACATCGACTTTCTGTTTACCCCATACAGTTTTAACATAAACCATGCAGTTTTCAACAAAAAGGTCCTGTCCTGTTACCAAAGGTACATCCATTTCTCTTGCTAAAAAACAATGTTCATAAAATGCACTGTTATATCGTCCAGGAGTTAAGACCACGATAAATGGACGATCCACATGTGCGTTTTCTGCCAATATTTCTTTTAACAGCTGAGGATAATGCTCTATACCTTGTAATTGTATGCCTTCACATAAGTCTGGCATCAATTTTTCACTGATCCTTCGACTTTCAAGCATATAAGATACGCCCGAAGGTGTTCTTAAATTATCCTCTAAGACAAAAAATTCACCTTGCTGGTCTCTTACAATGTCAATGCCACTGATTTGACTATAGATTTGACCTTTGAGCTGATGCCCATACATCATGGGTAAATATGCCTCATGCGTCAGTACGGGAATTTCAGGAACAATTCCTTCTTTCAAAATCAATTGATCATGATAAATATCATCCAAGAACAAATTTAGTGCTCTTACGCGTTGCGAGCATCCGAGTTCAATCTTGTTCCATTGTTGTTTGGCAATTACACGCGGTATGAGATCAAAAGGAATGATGCGATCTGTAGCATCTGCTTCACCATAGACTGCAAATGTTATTCCCTGACTCAGGAAATGTTCCTTAGCCTGCTGATTCAAGCCTTTTAATTCTTCTAAGCTACGATTACACAGCCATGTCTCAATTTTTGAGCTGGTTTCACTTAAAATCGTTAGATCATCTAACATTTCATTAAAAAATTCGGATTTCATTTGGTCAAATAGATATGCCATATTATTCTGTTGGATATGTTGAACCTCTAAATCTAATGTTTTCTTAAAATGATCAGTAACAGCATCAACTGTTAAAGCGTTTAAAGTGGAAGCTATATCGTTATCTTCTTTAAGCATACTCACCTCGTCATTGTTTTAATTTCTGTTCTGATTTCTGATTTTAAATATTTCTAATCTTAAACATGCAATAGCAATGCCAATGGACAAAACGACTATCTAAAAAGCATTATTCAATTACTTTAAACTTTTCAATTTTTTTCACTATTTTGATCGAATAAACAAAAACAGCGTAGATGAATGTCAATAATAGAAAAGAATCTTTAACTGTGACTTGCTAAAACTCGCTAGTTTTTCTATTGTGTCCATGAAACCTCCTTAGCCATTGTTATTTTGAAATTATGTCATCACAAGAAAAAGAAACCTCAAATAGCCTCTATCGACAATGGCAAATCCTTTCTCGACTTTCTACGGGAAAATGGATGGGTACTCGTGAGCTTCAGGAAACGCTAGAACGCGAAGGTATTGATATCAGCCTACGTACGATTCAGCGTGACTTAAATCAGATTTCTCAACGCTTTCCTATCGAAAGTAATAAAACCGTTCCTCAGGGCTGGCGCTGGCGTTCTGATGCTCCGATTCAAAGTTTGCCGCACATGACCAGTTCACAGGCCGTTACATTTATGATGGTTGAAGAACATTTAAAACATTTGTTACCACCAAGCCTCATTGAAGAAATGAATCCTTGGTTCGATTTAGCACGGCGTAGTCTTTCGACTCAAAATAACGTTCGCCAATGGATCAATAGAGTTCGAATCGTTCCGGCTAATCAACCCCTTATCCCTCCAGTAGTTGAAAAAGCAGCACAACAAGCGATTTATGAAGGCTTACTCCAAGATAAACAACTTGAATGTATTTATCGTGTCAGAGGACCGCAGGGTGAAGATAAAGCATACACGCTTAATCCTTTAGCATTGGTGCAAAAAGGTTCGATTATTTATCTTATTTGTACACGTCACGATAAAACTGAAGTACAAACCTTTGCTTTACACCGTTTTAAATCTGCAACCGTATTAGACACTCGAGCATTACATCCGGTAAATTTTGATATTGATGCTTATATTGATTCAGGTGCTCTAGGTTTCAGAGTTGATTTTAATAAACCGACTGAACATGTTGATCTAGAACTGATCATGAGTGAAGCTGACGCACTTTATTTTATGGAGAGCCAACTTAGTAAAGAGCAAACCATCGTCAAAGTTTCAGAAGACTTATATAAAGTCAGTGCCAGTGTTCCATTTACCTCACAATTGGTGTGGTGGTTGAGAAGCTTCGGTAAAAAAATTATTCGCATTGAACCGCTGAATGTATTTAATGCAGTTCACGAAATTGAATAAAAAAAAGAGCCTGATGAAAGCTCTTTAGAAATTTTTATTCAATTTATGATTTAAATATCATCTTCTTATCTTTTAATAACTTATATGACGTCTTCGCCCCATTTAGTCGTATAAACTAAAAACATATGACGCGAATGTTGTTACACGCATATTGATATTGATTTAAATCATGCAGCATGCAAGGTCACCCGTGTTATAGCGAATTGTTTTCTTAGTCATGGTGTTATCCTCTTCGGTTGGTATATTTTTAATTTAGCAATTTATTTTAAAATGGGAAAATATTTAGATCTGCTTATGTTTTCTATTTATTTTCTTAATCATTTTTTTGCTTTATTTAGCTCAATAATCATCAAAAGAAAAAAAGCCCACTCAAGTGGGCTTTTTTGTACTCATTACTAAACGTATTAAGCTGATTTTTTTGCCAATGCAATATTCTTACGAATCGTAATCATAATCAGCTGAACCGCAGCAGGTGTCACACCCGGAATACGGCTAGCTTGAGCCAATGTTTCAGGGCGAACATCTTTTAATTTCAATGTAATTTCACGCGATAAGCCTGAAACAATATCGTAATCAAATGCCGTTGGAATTTTAGTGTCTTCGAGACGCTTCATTTGCGCAACGTCTTCATGCTGACGGTTAATATAGCCTGCATATTTCACCGCAATTTCAATTTGCTCACCCACAAATGGTGTGACTTGTGAATCAGTCAATTCTGCAATTTGAGCAAAAGTGACATTTGGACGTTTAAGTAAATCAATTGCACTCGACTCTTTGCTTAAATCCCCACCTGTCATTTCAACGAACTTTTTGCCCATTGGGTTATTCGGTGCAGCCCAAAGATGCTGTAAACGCGCTGTTTCCGTTTCAACGGCTTCCATTTTTTCGCAGTAATTCGCCCAACGTGCATCATCAACCAAGCCCATTTCACGACCAATTGCTGTTAAACGCTGATCTGCATTGTCTTCACGCAGCATTAAACGGTATTCAGCACGTGAGGTAAACATACGGTAGGGTTCTTTGGTTCCAAGTGTGATGAGATCATCCACCAATACACCCATATAGGCTTCATCACGTTTAGGAGTCCACTCTTCTTGTTCCCAAGCACGGCGTGCAGCATTTAGGCCAGCAAGCAAACCTTGCGCACCTGCTTCTTCATAACCTGTAGTTCCGTTAATTTGACCTGCGAAATACAAATTCGCAATCGCTTTGGTTTCTAAGGTAAATTTAAGAGCTTGTGGATTGAAATAATCATATTCGATTGCATAACCTGGGCGAATAATGTGGGCATTTTCCATACCGCGAATCGAACGCACCAATTCAAACTGAACATCAAAAGGTAAAGATGTAGAAATACCATTTGGATAAAGCTCATGCGTGGTTAAGCCTTCAGGCTCTAAAAACACTTGATGTGAGTTTTTATCTGAGAAACGGTGAATTTTATCTTCAATTGATGGACAGTAACGTGGGCCTACACCTTCAATCACACCAGTATACATCGGTGAACGATCCAGTCCGCCACGAATAATGTCATGGGTTTTTTCATTGGTGTGCGTAATATAGCAGCTCACTTGCTCAGGATGCATAGAAGCATCCCCCATGAATGACATGGTCGGTGATGGTAAATCACCTGGCTGTGCTTGCATTACAGAGAAATCAACAGAACGTGCATCAATACGCGGTGGCGTACCTGTTTTTAAACGTCCCACTGGAAGATTAAGTTCACGTAAACGATCAGCCAAGGCAATAGACGGTGGATCACCTGCTCGACCGCCCTTAGATTGCTCTAAACCAACATGAATAATCCCGCCTAAGAATGTACCCGTGGTTAACACCACTGTTTTACAGTCAAAGCGAATACCCATTTGGGTCACAACACCTTTAACGCTATCGCCTTCAACAATTAAGTCATCAGCTGATTGCTGAAATATATCTAAGTTCGCTTGATTTTCCAGCGTTTCACGAATCGCAGCTTTATATAAAATACGATCTGCTTGTGCACGCGTTGCACGAACTGCAGCGCCTTTACGAGAATTTAGAATTCGGAATTGAATACCGCCTTTATCAGCAGCCAGTGCCATAGCACCGCCTAAAGCATCAATTTCACGGACTAAATGTGACTTACCAATACCACCGATGGCAGGGTTACAACTCATCTGCCCTAAAGTCTCAATATTATGAGTTAAGAGTAAGGTCTGACGCCCCATACGTGCCGCAGCCAAAGCTGCTTCTGTACCAGCGTGTCCGCCACCGATAACAATGACATCGTAAACTTTAGGATAATGCATAGTGGTATATTGGGAGATAAAATAATGACGTCAAATTATAGCAAATTTTGCTGTCTATTAGACAGATTCTACTTTTTTTATTGGTTTTTTTTGTGGCGCAAATAATTTACAGCAATTTTAATACTTGATGCTGAAATTTTGCATTTATACAGCACAAATAAACGATTTAAAATAAAACCTTACAGCTTATGCACGCATTTTATCTTTTTATTTATAACGCATCATATAGTATATTTATTGTTCAATTTAAGCTTTAGGTATCCGTCATGAAAACTCAAGCACTATTAACAACAATGATATGTACACTCTTTTTCACTGCTTATAGTCAGGCCAATGATAAAGTGGAAAATATGTATGACGTGAAAAAATTCCAACAAATATGTCAGGGAAAATCAGAGGGAGCTGAAGTCAGTTTCGCGTATAAAGGGATCATTTGGAATGGCACCTGCCAACCGCAGTTTTCTCCAGCGAATACAAAAGGTTTAACGGGTAATGAAGCGCAATTAAATTCGATTTGCCGTAGTGACCCTACAAGCAAATCTATTAATATTGAAGGTAAAGAATACAAAGGAAAATGTGCTTTAAGCTTCTCTCCTCCTATGCCAAAGCAATAAAAGTTTTATAAAATTGAGTTTAAGTCCTGAATGAAGCCAGAAAAATAATCATTATTTCTGGCTTTTTATTTATAATCTAAAAATCTAAAATCTCGAATCCAATCCCCATTTTCTTTTGTATACAGCCTACTTCACTGAGATTTAAGCAATCGTGATATAAATGAATCAGTTTTCGCTTTTGATAAGACATAAAATACAATATGCTCAGGTAGAGCCATATTTAATACAATAACTTGATCAAAATAAAAATCACGAATTAGGAAAATTCCATGGATACAGGAATCGTCACCATTATGCTCCCACTTGCACTCGCTATTGTTATGGCAGGTTTAGGTCTGGAGTTAACTTTAAAAGATTTTATACGGGTAAAAAAGCATCCCAAAGCAGTATTGATTGCGCTCTTTGCTCAATTGGTGATCTTGGTGGGTATTGCATTTATCATCTGTAAGGTTTTAAACCTTCCCCCTCTTTTGGCTGTGGGTCTTATGTTATTAGCAGCCTCTCCAGGTGGAGCTACAGCGAATTTATTCAGTTATCTTTATAAAGGCGATATAGCACTCAACATTACACTGACAGCCATCAATGCCGTGATTGCAGCGATTACACTGCCTTTAATTGTAAATTTCGCGATTGCACACTTCATTCAAGACTCTACTCAGATTGGCTTGCAATTTAGTAAAATTTTACAAGTCTTTGTTATTATTTTAGTGCCTGTTGCAATCGGTATGCTGATTCGACATTACGCGCCGCATATTGCGCATAAGCTTGAAAAACCTGTGCGTATTTTCGCAGTGGTATTCCTCGTGCTTATTATTGTCGGTGCTATCTTGTCTGAACGTGCCAATATTATGCAGTATATTGGACAGGTCGGTATCGCAACTGCATTATTCTGTATTTTAAGTTTAAGTATTGGCTATTTTTTACCAAGACTTTTGAATGTTCCAAGTTTTCAAGCGCGTGCCTGCGCCTTTGAAATCGGAATTCATAACAGTACTTTAGCAATGACCATTGCACTTACCATCATGCACAGTACTGAAGCAGCAATGCCCGCAGCAATCTATTCCATTTTTATGTATATTTTTGCAGCTGTGTTTGGCATGTTATTAAACCGTTATGCACCTATAAGTGTCCCGAAAAATATAGACCACGCTGTTTAAAAATAAATTCGTGCACTTTAAACAGTAATTTTAATAATTCAAATAAAGGTTACCTATGGGTAGCCTTTATTCACTTCAAATACTTATTTTAAATAATCACTTCAAATATTCGTTTCAAATTCTCATTTCAAATACTCACTTCACATAAGAATGTTCACGCTCAGTACGATCTGAAGTTATTCATATTCAAAATAAACAATGAGCATTCCGTCATTCTCACCGGCTCCCAAAGGGAGAAGTAATTTTCATATCTCCATTTATTGCTATGCTATGTTCATTATTTGACTTTTAGAAGTGGTCTAATTTGAAGTAATTAAAATTCATCAAGGAGGAAAATGCACCAGCATTTCACATATGAAATTACGCAATGTCGGGTTTGAATACGTTACAATACAACATCCGTACTAAAATTTTAGGTTCTTTACTGTGAAGTGGTTACAAATCCATATTACTGTCGATCAAGCTCAAGTTGATTTCACTGAAACACTATTACTCTCTTTAGGCGCTGTTAGTGTGACTTTAGATGATGCAGAGGATCAGGCATTACTTGAACCACTTCCAGGTGAAACACCTCTTTGGAATAAAGTGATTGTTACGGGTATTTACGCGCAAGAAGATGAAGAACAAATTAACGTTTCTGCTTTAGAAGCATTTATTAAAGCGCAAATGCCAGATGCTCCTTTAAAAAGCGAATTAATGGAAGATCAAGAGTGGGAACGCACTTGGATGGATGCCTATGAACCGATTCAAATTGCTGATAAATTTTGGATCGTTCCTGAATGGATGGAAGCACCAGAAGCAGATGCAGTAAACATTAAATTAGATCCAGGTTTGGCTTTCGGTACTGGTAACCATGCTTCGACCTTCTTGTGCCTTCAATGGTTAGGTAAAACTGACGTAAAAGATAAAATCGTAATCGATTATGGTTGTGGTTCGGGTATTTTAGGTGTTGCTGCATTACTTTTAGGTGCAAAAAAAGTCTATGCCACTGATATTGATCCTCAAGCTGTACTTGCAACTGAGCAAAATGCCGAATTAAATGGCGTGCTTGAGAAGTTATATGTCGGCTTACCTGAAGAATTTAATACAGTATTTGCAGAACAAAAAGCGGATGTCTTTGTTGCTAATATTCTTGCAGGACCATTGATGGCGCTTGCTTCAGAATTCTCTACTTTGGTTAAACCTGAAGCAGAATTTGCACTTGCAGGCGTAATTGAAGAGCAAGTCGAGGATGTTTCTGGTGTTTATGCTGAATTCTTTGATATATTAGAGGTTGAGAAACGCGACGAAAATTGGTGTCGTATTTCAGGTAAACGCCATAAAACGATATAATACTGGACATAACACGACATAACACTATTTGAGATAATAATTCAAAATCATGAGTGAAAAACAAACCCGCTGCCCAAATTGCTCAACAATATATAGAGTTTCTGTTACTCAGTTAACTGTTGCTCAGGGCATGGTTTGTTGTCCAAAATGCTTTGCTGAATTTAATGCGCTACTTTATCTATATCAACCTCAAGCCTTAGAGGAAAAGAAATACCCGACTGAACCTTTGTTTTTTGATGAGCCTATTTTGAAAATCAAAGCAGAAGAGCAGCATATTTTTGAAATTTTTGATCGTAAGATTGAAAATTCGAATATTAATTTACGTACTTATTTAAATAATATAAATACATATAATAATGATCCGATTACCCACTACCCTTCACTTAATCTTTCATTTAGCCAGTACACCAAAGAAAATAACAGCAAAGGGATGCTCTATTATGTCGTTTGGTCCATCATCAATTTGATCTTGGCATTTATATTGTTTGTTCAGATTTTGTGGTTCAACCCAGATATTCTCAGTCGTTCTCCAGCACTCAACACTGTTTTTATTCATACTTGTAATTTATTAAGCTGTGAAACGATTGACCAACGTTATCACTATATAAAGGTAGACAATCTTCAATTACATGAACTATCCAAGAATAGATTGATAGTGAGCGGTGCGCTGACCAATACCTATAAAAAAGGCCTTGAACTGCCTTTAATAAAATTAACCTTGATGAAAAACAATAAAGCCGTCTACTCAATGATTAAAAAATCAGATCAATATCTGATTCAAAGTTTAAGTGGAATCACTCGAATTCCTCAAAATAGCCCATACAAATTCGAAATTGAGTTAAATATTGCTCGAAATTCTTTTGATAGCTACAAAATAGAAGTTATACGTCCTTAAGATTTAAAAAAATTAAAAAAAAATTAAAAAAAATGTAGTTTTCTTGCTCACTTTTCTCAAGACAATGGTATGATATGCGCCACGAAAGCTTTGCCATATCAACTTCTCGCAATTTTTCATTAAATTATATATATCCGCTGTGCTAAATAGGTTTATTGAGCGCATCAGGTAGATTTTTTTTTGAAACGTATGCTGTAACAAATATTAATGTATTGTTACGGTTAAATTTCGCGCAATAGTCCAAATTATGGCAAGCTAATTGTTCTTTGTTTTAGAGCCAACCGTTTTAGTATTTGAAACGGGGCTTGTTTTTATTTTGACCACATTTTATCACTTTACCCAAGTGATTATTGATTCTCGGATTAACTCGCATGAATAGCAAATCTCCTATTTTTACTGCACAATCTGATGTCGCTCTTCGTATTCACGTAGATCGCGCAGTTCGCCATTATTTTGCTCAATTGCAAGGCGAACAACCATCTCAAGTTTATGACATGGTGCTTGCAGAAATGGAGAAACCTCTTTTATCTGTAGTGCTTGAATATACACGTGGTAATCAGACACGTGCTGCTGAGATCCTCGGACTCAACCGTGGCACTTTACGTAAAAAGTTGAAAGCTCACGGTTTAATGAGTGAATAAATGATAAAATGCTTGCGATTTCCGCAGGCATTTTTTTTCACCTGTATTTCGCTAATTTGTTTTAAATTGTTTCCAAGAAGACTGTGACGAAGATCATGACTATTAAACGCGCTTTAATCTCTGTTTCTGATAAAACGGGTATTGTTGAATTTGCAAAAAACCTAGTAGCTCTAGGGGTAGAAATTTTATCTACGGGTGGCACTTATAAATTGTTGAAAGACAATAGTGTCGAAGTGGTTGAAGTTTCAGAGCATACAGGTTTCCCAGAGATGATGGATGGTCGCGTAAAAACGCTACATCCTAAAATTCATGGTGGTATTTTGGCGCGCCGAGGAATCGACGAAGCGGTAATGGCTGAACACAATATCGATGCGATCGATTTAGTGATCGTTAACCTATACCCATTTGCTGCAACGGTTGCTAAACCAAATTGTTCACTTGCGGATGCGATTGAAAATATCGACATCGGTGGTCCAACGATGGTTCGCGCTGCTGCTAAAAATCATGCATCGGTCGGTATTATCGTAAATGCATCGGATTACGACACTGTCGTTGCAGAAATTAAAGCAGATGGTGCTTTATCTCATGCAACGCGTTTCGATCTAGCGGTTAAAGCGTTTGAGCATACTGCACAGTATGATGGCATGATCGCATCTTACTTAGGTGCACGTGTGGGTAAAGAAGAAGGTCAGGCAGATAAATTTGCTCGTACTTTCAATACACAACTCAATAAAGTACAAGATTTACGTTACGGTGAAAACCCACATCAGTCTGCTGCATTTTATGTAGAAGACACAGCTTCTGAAGCTTCTGTTTCAACAGCGAAGCAGCTTCAAGGTAAAGAACTTTCTTATAATAATATTGCAGATACAGACGCAGCGCTTGAATGTGTTAAATCATTCGAAAAACCTGCCTGTGTCATTGTAAAGCATGCAAATCCTTGTGGTGTTGCTGTTTCTTTAGATGGAATCAAAGCTGCATATGATCTTGCTTATGCAACTGATCCAGAATCTGCATTTGGCGGCATCATCGCATTTAACCGTGAATTAGATGTTGCAACTGCCCAAGCTATCGTTGATCGTCAGTTTGTTGAAGTGATTATTGCACCAAGCATTGCTCCAGGCGTACTTGAAATAACAGGCGCGAAGAAAAACGTTCGTGTCCTTGTTTGTGGTGAACTTCCTGCAATTACTGAACGTCATTCACAGCTTGACTATAAGCGTGTTAATGGCGGTTTACTGGTTCAGGACCAAGACTTAGGTATGATCACCAAAGATGATCTTAAAGTAGTTACGAAAGTTGCGCCAACTGAAGCTGAAATTGATGACATGATTTTCGCTTGGAAAGTTGCGAAGTATGTTAAATCAAATGCGATTGTATATGCCAAAGGTCGCCAAACTATTGGTGTTGGCGCTGGTCAGATGAGCCGTGTTAACTCTGCTCGTATTGCCGCAATTAAAGCTGAGCATGCTGGTTTAGTGGTTGAAGGTGCTGTCATGGCATCCGATGCATTCTTCCCATTCCGTGATGGTATTGATAATGCTGCGAAAGCGGGCATCAAATGCATCATTCAACCGGGTGGTTCTATGCGTGATGAAGAAACGATTGCAGCAGCGGATGAAGCTGGGATTGCCATGGTATTCACGGGTATGCGTCATTTCCGTCATTAATTACTAAATCCTCCCTAACCCTCCTTTCATAAAGGAGGGTTTTCTATATCATAATAGAACGAAGGGAGTCCCTCTCGATTAGAGGGATTTAGGGGGATTCTATTTTTCAGGATTTTTAATAATGAATATTTTAGTTTTAGGTAATGGTGGTCGTGAACACGCACTTGCATGGAAAATCGCGCAAGACGATAAAGTCACTAAAGTGTTTGTTGCGCCAGGTAATGCAGGAACAGCAACTGAGCATAAATGCGAAAATGTAAATTTAAGCATTTTAGACAATGCTGCAATTATCGAATTTGCTAAAAATAATAATGTAGAATTGGTCCTTGTCGGCCCTGAAGCACCACTTGTAAATGGTGTTGTCGATGCATGTCGCGCAGCTGATGTGAAAGTTTGGGGCCCTACCCAGTTTGCCGCACAGCTTGAAGGCTCTAAAGCATTTGCAAAACATTTCTTAAAACGCCATAACATTCCTACAGCATTCTATGATGT
>JAHLFF010000280.1 GCA_018883945.1 Candidatus Acinetobacter avistercoris | reverse complement strand
ATTAAGACGCGAGCACTTCGACTCATTATGGCTTTTTTAACCATCCATTGATTATTTTCAAATAATGCCTGTGCACCCACTCGTAAAGTGCCTGATGGATGACCAAAACGTACAGCTTCTCGCTCACCCCCACCCGCGGCTAAATTTACCAGTGTTCCCGGAATTGCCGCAGCTGTACCAATGGCAACTGCTGCTGTACCCATCATTGCATGATGCAGTTTGCCCATTGATAATGCTCTGACCAACAGATCAATGTCTGATTCATTTACCTGCTTACCGCTCGAAGATACATAAGTTTTAGGCGCTGATACAAATGCCACTTTAGGCGTATGTTGACGAGAAATAGCCTCATCGACATGCTGGATAATTCCCATTTTCACTGCACCATAAGCTCGAATTTTTTCAAATTTAGCCAGTGCAATCTCATCATTATTGATCTCATCCTGCAGTTCACTCCCCGTATAACCTATTTCCTTTGCATTCAAGAAAATAGTGGGAATACCAGCATTGATTAAAGTGGCTTGGAATGTACCAATTTCAGGTACTTCAAGTAAATCTACAACATTTCCTGTTGGAAACATTGAGCCTCCATCTTCACCATCATCAGCTGGATTTAAAAATTCAATCTGTACTTCAGCAGCTGGAAAAGTCACTCCATCTAACTCAAAGTCACCTGTTTCCTGTACTTCACCATTGATGATTGGCACATGAGCGATGATTGTTTTTTTAATATTGACTTGCCAAATACGAACTGTACAAATGCCATTATCAGGAATTCGTTCTGCGCTCACTAAACCATTTGAAATTGCGAAAGAGCCCACTGCCGCAGTTAAGTTTCCGCAATTACCGCTCCAATCCACAAACGCTTTATCAATCGCAACTTGTCCAAACAAATAATCTACATCATGATCTAGATGTTCGCTTTTCGATAAAATAACGGTCTTACTCGTACTCGAACTTGCACCCCCCATACCATCGATTTGTTTGCTATAAGGATCTGGGCTACCAATAACGCGAAGTAATAAACGATCTCTTGCTTCACCAGCGACTTGGGCACGCTCAGGTAAATCATCTAATTTGAAAAAAACACCTTTACTCGTGCCACCGCGCATATATGTCGCTGGTATTTTTACTTGTGCTGCAAAGCTCATTGTTCTGCCTATCCTTACATGACTTTATTTAATTTAAATTTTTTTATGATGCTGTATTTTATAGTGCCTAAAATTCAACACATTGACCAGATGACTTAAGTATAAAAATTATTTAAGCAAATTTATCTAAAATTCCAACCCGAATCAAACAAGATAAAAAACAAAATTTTAAAATTAAATGATTGTTAAATATTAACTTTATATAAAAAAATTAAACAGTAAGAGGCTCGCTATCGCTTAAGTCGCAGATTTACTAGGATTAAATAAATCTATCCTTTACAATGTTTTAAAAATCACTCGGCGAGCTGAAAAATTGGACAACAATTCTTCTCAACTTCAGCGCGGCCTCAAAAATCGTCATATTCAATTGATCGCTATGGGCGGCGCAATTGGTACTGGCCTATTTTTAGGTTCTGCGCAGGTCATACAATCTGCAGGCCCATCCATTATTTTAGGATATGCGATCGGTGGACTAATCGCATTCCTGATCATGCGTCAACTCGGTGAAATGATTGTACATGAACCTGTAGCAGGTTCATTTAGTCATTTTGCTAATCGCTATTGGGGTAAATTCCCTGGCTTCTTAGCAGGCTGGAACTATTGGATTCTTTATGTCCTTGTTGCAATGACGGAACTGACTGCCGTTGCAAAATATATTAATTATTGGTGGCCGCAAATACCTGCATGGGCTTCAGTTTTCACATTCTTCATCATTATCACGTTAGTCAATCTAGGCAACGTTAAATTTTATGGCGAGTCTGAGTTTTGGTTGTCGATTATTAAAGTAGCTGCTGTCGTTTCAATGATTGTTTTCGGTCTTTATCTATTATTGACTGCAGATGCCAACTCGACTGCTTCATTTAGCAACCTATGGAGTCACGGTGGATTTTTCCCACATGGTTTCGAAGGTTTGTTTTATATGCTTGCATTTTTAATGTTCGCATTTGGGGGTATTGAACTGATTGGTATGGCGGCTGCTGAAGCTGAAAATCCTGAAAAAACCATTCCTAAAGCAATCAATCAAGTCGTCTTCCGTATTCTACTTTTCTACATCGGTTCATTGACGATTTTACTTTCATTGGTTCCTTGGGATCAGCTTGACCTAGGTGGCTTAGATAAAAGTCCATTCGTCATGATTTTCAGCCAATTGGGTATTGGTTGGGCCGCGCATTTACTCAACTTCATTATTTTGACTGCTGCACTTTCCGTTTATAACAGTGGTATGTATGCAAATAGTCGCATGTTGTTCGGTTTGGCTAAACAAGGAAATGCACCTAAAGTATTTCTGAAAGTGAATAAACAAGGCGTGCCAATTCCCGCTGTGCTTTTCTCAGCCTTGTTAATTTTCGGGTGTGTCTTATTAAACTACTTCGTTCCTGAAGATGCTTTAAGTCATCTCATCTATATTGTTGTAGGTGCCTTAGTACTGAATTGGGCGATGATTACTTTGACTCACTTGAAATTCAAACAAGCGATGAAAAAAGATAATTTAAAGACGAGTTTCCCTGCACTTTGGACACCAGTGAGTAATATTATTGTACTAATATTTATTGCTGTGGTTCTGTTTATTATGTGGACTCAAGGCTTTAAGGAATCAGTATTAATGATTCCTATCTGGATCGTGGTTATGCTTGCTTTATTTAAAAGTTTGCAAAAACTTAAATAATTATAATTTATAATCCAATAGGGGTATTATTTACGAATACCCCTATTCTGCACTTCTCATTAAATTTTATTTTTTATCAATTGTTTGTGTTCGACTATATTTCTTTTATAATCTCCTCCACTTTGCGCTCTTAGCTTAACTGGATAGAGCAGTTGCCTCCTAAGCGACCGGCGTGGGTTCGAGTCCCGCAGAGCGCATATCCCTTTTTTAAATGATTTAAATCACATAACATTTCCTTTATTGACCATTTTTCTCATTTCACTAGTCAATTTTGTCATTTTTTTTGTTGCAACTTCGAAAGTTTATGATATGTTGAAAACATGAGTGAAAATCAGCCAAAATGTAAAAAAATTTATTTTTGGTCCTCATAAAAAGTAAAAAAACAGTTTAAAAAAGAAACATAAAATTTATTATCTAAGGATAGATAACATGAAATTAAAAGCCATCAGTTCGTCTGTATTACTTGCTCTTTTACCTGTATCTGGTGTCTATGCCGCGGCACTTGATCGTTCTGGGCAATCGATTAGTGCTTTTCTACAGCCTAATAATTATTTTGAAGCGGGGATTTCTATTCTAGATCCATCTGTAGGTGGTATTACTGGTGCAGACAATGGCAATGCTAAAGTCAGTGACATGGCTGGTGATTATTATTTCCCTAGCGCAGCACTAAAACTTCAATTAAACGAACAATTTTCATTTGGATTACTTTACGATCAACCTTTCGGTGCTGATGCATATTACACAGATGGCGGCAAATATACAGGCACAAATGTTGAAGTTAATTCGAATAACATTACGGCATTAGTCGGTTTTCAACCTAACGAAAGTTTTAATTTCTATGGTGGTGGTGTTTATCAAGATGTTAGAGGGGATTTAACACTTTCTAGTATTGGTTACACTGCACAATTTAAAAGAGATGATGGTTTTGGATGGTTGGCAGGCGCGGCTTATCAAATACCCGAGATCGCCCTTAAAGTTTCTTTAACATATCGCTCTGAAATAGATCATGAGTTAGAAACGAATGAAACTGCGAATGCTATCGCAGGTCAAATAGCAGCGGGTATCGCACAAATCCAAGCAATCCCAGCACCTTTAAGACCACCAAATGTACAAGCACAATTGGCTGCTTTGCAAGGTGTTAGTGCCAAATTGAGCAGTTCCTCTAGAGATACTAAAATTACGACGCCACAATCTGTAAACCTTGATTTTCAAACTGGGATTATGGCAAACACAGTCGCATTCGCTAATGTAAGATGGGTTGAATGGGGTGGAATGGATATTGATATTGATAAATTCCGAGTGATTACAGCCTTTAATGGTTTAAATGGTGGTCAAGGTGAAAATATTATCGAATACAAAAAAGACCAATGGTCTGCCAATGTCGGTGTAGGTCGTAAGTTCAGTGATCAATGGGCGGGTAATTTTTCTGTCGGTTGGGACTCTGGTGCGGGTAATCCAGTCACTGCGCTTGGACCAACAGAAGGATATTGGAACATAGGTTTAGGTGCACAATTTAGCCCTACCCCTGCAACATTTATTTCTGCTGGCGTTAAATATTTCATGCTTGGTAATGCGGATGCTGTATCAGCAGGTCAATCAGTTGGCCGCTTTGAAGACAACGAAGCATTGGCATATGGTCTAAAAATGGGTTATAGATTTTAATGATCTGCATACAAAAAAAGAGCTTTAAGCTCTTTTTTTGTAACTATAATCTATAAAAATCACATGAAAATCATTATTTTTTAAAGATGACTGATGCGTATAATTCTTAAAATCACCTTTAATATTTTTAAATAAATTATTAAATTTATTATTTTCAATAAGTTATTTGTGTACGTTTGTATTTTATATTAAAAATTAATTTTTAAGCGAAAAATTTCATATTTCATAGAGTATTTACTCTTATTTTTAATGTGTTATTTTGTGTCTAGAAGCCACTGTAAGTATCAAAATATAAGACTTACACCTTCATTAGGATTAAAAATTACAAAATCTGTTCAATTAGGGAAAGATTAAAGTGAAATTAAAAACATTATCTATAGCTGTCCTCTTAGCTTTACCAACTGCTGGAACTTTTGCAGCAGCCCTAGATCGCTCAGGCCAATCAATTTCTTCTTTTCTTCAACCAGGCAATTATTTTGAAGCAGGCATTTCAATTCTTGATCCTTCTGTTTCAGGAAAAGAAATTGATGCCACTGGTGGTCGTCAAATTTCAGATATGGCTGGTGATTACTATTTTCCAAGTGCAGCATTAAAAATTCAAGCAACTGACAATTTCTCTGTAGGTTTAATCTACGACCAACCTTTTGGTGCTGAAGCAGAGTATTCAGGTAAAAATATATTTGTCGCTGCTCCTTCAGATAATATTATTACGGGTTTACCTACTGCATTGGTCGGTGGCGTAACTGGCAATACTAAAGTTGATGTTGATACTCAAAATTTATCTTTAATTTTTGGTTTCCAACCAAATGAAAGCTTAAACTTCTATGCGGGTGGTGTTTACCAAACGATTAAAGGGAGCGTAAGTCTTCGTGGTAATGCTTATAGTTTATATAATGGTTACGATGCGCAGATTAAAGAAACTGATGGTGGTGGCTGGCTTGCTGGTGCCGCTTTTCAAATTCCAGACATTGCTTTAAAAGCATCGATTACTTACCGTTCTGAAATTGATCATAAAGTTAATATCAATGAATCGGTTCGACTGCTTGATCAATTAGAGCAAGCATTACCTGGATTAGCTAGTAATCCTGTTCTAGGACCTCAACTCGCACCTTTAGTGCCGACCATTAACGGTTTAATTGCAGCAAATAATTTAGCAACTCAAGAAACTAAAATTACCACTCCTCAGTCTGTAAACATTGATTTCCAAACGGGAATCATGGCAAATACAATTGCATTTGCGAATTTACGTTGGGTTGATTGGTCAAGTTTCTCTATTCGTCCTTATAAATTTGGTCAAATTTCTCAAGTTGCGGGTCAGTTACCAACGATCAATAGACCAAATGGCTTCAACTTGGTTGAATATTCAGATGATCAAATCTCAGCAACAGTTGGTGTTGGTCGTAAAATTAATGAAAAATGGGCAGGAAATGTCTCTGTAGGTTGGGACTCTGGTGCAGGTAATCCTGTTTCAACGCTCGGACCAACAGAAGGTTTCTGGAATATTGGACTTGGTGTTCAATATAGTCCAACACCAGCGACGTTCATTGCTGGCGGCGTAAAATACTTCATGCTTGGTGATGCAGATGCACAAACGGGCGCACAAGCAGGCGGTAATAATTATGTTGCTCGTTTCGAAGACAATGATGCTTTGGCGTATGGTCTAAAAATCGGTTATAAATTCTAAGTTATCAATTTCAATACGATCACTAAAAAGACCATTATCATTAATGGTCTTTTTTTATTCAAATTAATTATTGTTTAAATCTATTCAGTTTAAGTGTTTATTATTCAAACAAATAATTCAAAATATTAATATTCCATCTAATCATATTAAAAATGAATATTTTTACTTCTAAATCATTAATATACATTTAAATAATTAGTATAATCACTCAACTCACCTTATAAATCTATAATTCAAGCTTATTTTTAAAGCTAACTGAGTATTTACTCTTTTTTTTATTATGTTATTTTTCATTCACTTTTAGCAATATTTGGCCCTTTGGGATATATAAATCATGAAATTGACTGCGATCAGCGCTGCTATTTTCCTCACCATTCTCCCCGTAACAGTGACTTTTGCAGGTGGTTTAGATCGTTCTGGTCAATCTATTCAAGCATTCTTGCAACCGGGAAATTATACTGAAGCCGGTATTTCTATTCTTGATCCAGATGTTAAGGGTAAATCAAAAATTCTAAAAGAAAACATCGATGATATTGCTGAAGATTATTACTTCATTAATTCTGCAATCAAAGTTCAAGCAACGGATAACATTTCACTGGGTTTAATTTACGATCAACCTTTTGGTGCTGATGCAAAATACGCAGATAATAGCCTTAGCTTTGGTAATAACGGTGAAGGAACTTCAGTCGAAGTTAAAACACAAAATCTAACAGCACTTATTGGTTACCAACCGAATAAAAACTGGAATATTTATGCAGGTCCAGTTTGGCAAACAGTTGAAGCAGACATTAAACTACGTGGTTATGCATATGGTGGGCCATCAAAATTAGGCACCTACGATATTAGAATAAATGAAGAACCTGCTTTTGGCTGGATTGCAGGTTTCGCATACAGTATTCCTGAAATTGCTTTAAAAACATCAATAACTTACCGCTCAGAAGTGAAGCATAAAACAGAGTCAAATGAATCTCTAAATCCAGTAATTGACGCATTTGGTTCAACGTTAAACTTTAATCATGAGACATCAACTCAAGCCGTTACGCCACAGTCTGTGAATATTGATTTTCAAACAGGTGTTGCCGCAAATACTTTAGCATTTGCTAATGTTCGTTGGGTTCACTGGGATCAATTTACTGTAAGTCCTACTTTCCTTAAATCTATGGGCCAAGATCTGATTTCTTATGACAAAGATCAATGGTCGGCAAATGTAGGTGTTGGCCACAAATTTTCTGACAAATGGTCTGCTTCAACTTCTGTCGGTTGGGATTCAGGCGCTGGTAACCCTGTCACCACACTTGGTCCAACAGAAGGTTATTGGAGTTTGGGTCTAGGTGCACAATATAGTCCTGCTACAAACTACTTTATTCAAGCTGGCGTAAAACATTTATGGCTAGGTGATGCAAAAGCTCAGACAGCGGGTCAAATTGTAGGTGATTTTGAAGATAATAATGCTTGGGCATACGGCATGAAAATTGGTTATCGTTTCTAAGCATTCATCTTAGCTAGAACTGTACAATTAATTAAAAAAGGCGCTCTATGCGCCTTTTTTAATCTACCTAAGGATCAGACAATTCAAAAAAAAAATTTTTTAAAATTAAGCAGGAATATCACGATTTGAAACTTGACGAATCGCTTCTTTTAATGCTGCATAGCCATTAATTGCAGGGAATTGTGGAAATTCAGCAATTACATTGTCTGGTGCATCAAACAAGAAACCATGATCAGCTTCACCGAGCATAGTTGTATCATTATATGAATCACCCGCTGCAATCACACGGAAATTCAAACCATGTAAAGCTTGAACAGCCTTACGCTTTTGATCTGGTTGACGTAGCTTATAATCGGTAATCATGCCTTTTTCGTCAGATTCTAATTTATGACAAAAAATAGTCGGCCAACCCAATTGCTTCATCAATGGATGAGCAAACTCATAGAAAGTATCTGAAAGAATAATTAATTGAAAATGGGTGCTGACCCACTCGACAAATTCTTTTGCACCAGGAAAAGGCCCCATGTCTGCAATCACTTCCTGAATATCATTCAAACCCAAGCCATGTTCTTTCAATATATTCAGGCGTTGTGTCATTAAAACATCGTAGTCAGGAATATCGCGAGTGGTCGCTTCAAGTGCTTTAATACCTGTTTTTTTTGCAAAATTAATCCAAATTTCTGGAACAAGAACACCTTCCAAATCAAGACATACGATTTCCATTCAACTACCCTCTGATGATTTTTAAATTTTGCAATATCATAGCGTAAGTCAGGATTTTTATACTGTACTTTTTTAAATCTATTTTTTTCATAAGTTTTTCTTTTTTATTGATAAGTCGATTATTGCATTTCTATTAAAATACGTTGAATTTCATTTATCATAGGCTTCAATGTTTCCAAGCCTATACGCCAGGACACCCATGAATATTATCCCCACCATAAATGAAGTGGATGCACTTGCATCTGAATATGCAGATAAATCACCGAGCGAGATTCTAGCGCTGGCTTTAAACCAAGCAGGTGAAATTGCAATTTCTTTTTCAGGTGCTGAAGATGTTGTGCTCATCGACATGGCATCTAATTTGGGTAAGCCATTCCGCGTCTTCAGCTTAGATACAGGCCGTTTGCATGCAGAGACCTATCAATTCATTGACGCTGTGCGTAAACATTATAATATTCAAATCGAAATTTGCTTCCCTGAAGCGGAAACTGTTCAAAAACTTGTCAATGAAAAAGGCTTCTTCAGTTTTTATCAAGATGATCACAAAGAGTGCTGTGGTATTCGTAAAGTACAGCCACTAAGAAAAAAATTAGCAACATTGGATGGTTGGATTACGGGTCAACGTAAAGATCAAAGTCCAGGGACACGTACTGAAATACCCGTCATACAAGCAGATAGCGGCTTTTCAGGTGAAGGCAAACAACTTATTAAATATAACCCTTTAGCAAATTGGAGCAGCGCTGAGGTCTGGAGTTATATTCGTATGATGGAGGTGCCGTATAATCCTTTGCATGAAAAAGGTTTTATTTCTATCGGTTGTGAACCGTGTACTCGAGCTGTATTACCGAATCAACATGAACGTGAAGGTCGTTGGTGGTGGGAAGAAGCAACACATAAAGAATGTGGCTTACATGCAGGCAACTTAAATAAATGATTAAAATGAAGCCACTGATTTAAAGTGGCTTTTTTGTACTCACAATTCATCAAATTGCTTAGCAATTACGAATAAAAAAGGTCTATACTCAGTAAACGGACTTATAATTCTAAAAAGATTTTGAACTTTTGCAATGAGGCAAATCCTAACTATGCGCCCCTTACATCCTATTGATTTTATTTTTCTATCATTAGAAAAACGTCAGCAACCTATGCATGTCGGTGGACTATTCCTATTTCAAATCCCTGAAGATGCACCAGCAACGTTTATTCAAGATCTTGTTGCAGACATTCGAAATTCGAAAAGTATCCCTATTCCGCCATTCAATAATCGGCTCAGTGGTTTATTTTGGGATGAAGATGAAGAGTTTGATATCGACCATCATTTCCGACATATTGCTTTACCGCATCCAGGGCGTATACGCGAGCTTTTAGTTTATATTTCACAAGAGCACAGCACCTTAATTGATCGTGCTAAGCCACTATGGTCATGCCATATTATCGAAGGGATTGAAGGTAATCGCTTTGCCATGTATTTCAAAATTCATCATGCAATGGTGGACGGCGTAGCGGGTATGCGTTTAGTTGAAAAGTCGCTTTCTAAAGATCCAAATGCCAAAAGCATTGTGCCACTCTGGTGTGTCGAAGGGGAAAGACACAAGCGTATGACTGAACCTAAAGTCAGTAAAATTAAAAATATTTTAAATACCGTCAAAACACAAATGGCCGCAACGCCCTCTGTTACACAAGAACTTTTTCAAACTGTATTTAAAGAAATGGGCAGAAATCCAGATTACGTTTCTAGTTTTCAGGCTCCCACGAGTTTATTGAATCAACGCGTGAGTTCATCTCGCCGTTTTGCTGCACAGTCTTTTGAGTTTGCACGTTTTAGAGGTATTGCGAGTGCCTTAAATGCCACCATTAATGATGTGATTTTAGCGGTGTGTTCAGGTGCATTAAGAGAATATCTGATTTCATATAATGCCCTACCGAAGAAGCCTTTAATTGCGATGGTACCTGCTTCTGTAAGAGATGATAACTCTGATATGAGTAATCGGATCACCATGATTTTGGCCAACCTAGGCACACATAAAGAAGATCCTCTAGAACGTTTAAATATCATTATTCGCAGCGTAAAAAATGCAAAACAACGTTTCCGCCGTATGACGTCTAATCAAATTTTGAATTATAGTGCTTTTGTGTATGGACCAGCGGGAGTCAACATCCTGTCAGGGATCATGCCTAAACGACAAGCGTTTAATATTGTGATTTCCAATGTACCTGGTCCATCAGAACCTTTGTATTGGAACGGCGCACGTTTAGAAGCCCTTTACCCTGCTTCAATTGTATTAGATGGTCAGGCACTGAATATTACGATGACCAGCTATTTGGATAAATTAGAAGTTGGCATTATCGGTTGCCGCAACGCCCTACCTAAGATGCAGAATCTTCTCACGCATTTAGAAGACGAAATCCAATGCTTTGAAGCACTGATTAAGCAGCGTTAAAAGAGGCTATATTGTTAAAGGTACTTTACTTTACTGAAGAGACAACACTGACGCAGAATGTTGTTTGTAAATGTTGTCTGTATAGGAATGGATAAATCTTAAATAAGCTAACTTGAATATTCTTAATGTTGAAGATTATCAATGTTGAATATGATCAATCTTGGATATTCCATATAACGAAATACTTGTATATGCAGAATAGTTCAGTAAAGAGCTTAATAAAAAAAGAAGCTCAATGAATTAAGAGGCTAAAATTAGCCTCTTAATTTTTAATATTACGACACTGTTTCAGCAACTGTTGGCAAACAGATACCACCATTGCTTTAGTTACGTGCACTTCTTGACCTTGATCATTCAACATCACACATGCATTCTTTTTTTGCGACTCTAAAACAGTTTTAAGACCACGACTGATAATTTGTTCACTTACATTCATAACTGTCCTCACTTTGCTAAGACTCAAAGATAGAGTCTTTGGCTACACTGGTTTATGTGTCTAGTATTGTGAAAACAGCCCCGAATGTAAAATTTCAGTTGTAACAAGTATTTAACGATATTCTGTTACAATTTTAATTTAAAATGATATCGTATTGCTCTTGCGTATATAAATTTTCGACTTGAAACTTTATGACACGTTTCACAAAATGCTCTAGATCCGAGACAGCGGCTGCTTCTACAGTTAAAAGCCGATCAACTACCGCAGGATGCGCAACGACAGTAAAGCCAGTCTGAGATTGGAAATCTCGTGAATATCTTAAGATCTCTCGAAATATTTCGTAACAGACTGTCTCTGGAGATTTAACATATCCACGCCCCTGACAGGTTGGGCACGATTCACACAGCAAATGTTCCAGTGATTCACGCGTCCGTTTCCGCGTCATTTCGACTAAGCCTAACTCAGAAACTTGGGTAATTTTGGTTTTAGCGTGATCTTTTTCCAATACTTTTTCAAATTGCTGTAAGACTTCATCACGATGAGAAGCTTCTTGCATATCAATGAAATCAATAATAATAATGCCGCCAAGGTTACGTAGTCTTAACTGGCGTACGATCACTTGTGTTGCTTCCATATTGGTTTTAAAGACCGTGTCTTCGAGCGTTCGCCCGCCCACATACGAGCCTGTATTGACGTCTATAGTCGTCATCGCTTCAGTTTGGTCAATCATCAGGTAACCACCTGACTTGAGTGCTACACGCGTTTGTAGCGCCTTTTGAATATCATTTTCGACATTATATAAGTCAAAAATCGGACATTCTCCAGGATAATGCTTTAAACGTGTACTCATCATCGGCACGAATTCGTCAACAAACTCTTGAAGTTTTGCAAAGACTTCACGGGAGTCGACTTGAATCTTGGCTGTTTCCTCATTCGCAAGATCACGTATGACGCGTTGAGGTAAAGGCAACTCTTCAAACACTAATGAAGGCACTAAAACACTTTTTTGTTTTCGTTGAATAAAATCCCAAAGCTTCGCTAAATAAGCCATATCTTGTGCAATGGCTTCTTCTTCTATCCCTTCGGCAGCAGTACGGACAATCACTGAACCTGGGAGTTTATGCTCTGCTTGAATACGCTCAATAATTGAGCGCAGACGTTCGCGTTCCTTTTCTGACTCAATACGTTGTGATACACCCGTATGATGACCATAAGGCATCATAACCAAATAACGCGACGGGATCGAAAGATCTGTACTGAGTCGAGCCCCTTTGGTGCCAAGCATGTCTTTCATGACTTGAACTGTTAAAATTTGCCCTGGCTGTAAAAGCTCAAAAACATTGGGAATCGGTTGATTCCGCGGCCAAATCATATCGTTAATATGTAAAAAAGCAGTCCGCGATAGACCAATATCGACAAATGCGGCTTGCATACCTGGCAGCACACGCACCACTTTGGCTTTATAAATATTACCCACCAAACCACGCTTGGCTAAACGTTCAACGAATAACTCATTGACTGTCCCATTTTCAACCAACGCAACACGACACTCCATGGGCGTGACGTTGATCAACAGCTCGTCAGACATAAAAAATACTCAAAACATTATAAAAATTATATCAATGGTTAATTTAGTGACTTAACCATTATTCATGACTTTTGCGTATAACTGTAGGGTTTCATGCAAAGGCAATCCCACTACATTGCTATAACTCCCGATAATATTCGGGATAAATTGAGCTGCATAGCCTTGAATGGCATAAGCACCCGCTTTACCAATCGGTTCACCTGTGAGCCAATACTTTTCCATGTCACTTTGTGTCAGTGTCTGGAATTCAACTTTTGTGCTGACCACACAACTTATTATTTTTTTTGCGCTTGCAACACAGACACCACTCAACACCTCATGTTGACGTCCAGACAACGAAGTCCAAATCTCAAATGCATGTTTTTTGGATTCTGGTTTACCAATAATTTGGCCATCTAAGCTTAAACTGGTGTCTGCAGCAATCACAATTGTATGGGGAAATTGAGCCAAAACTGCTTGAGCTTTGGCTTTTGCTAATCGTTCAACATAGCATTCGACAGACTCATTTCCAGAGACAGATTCATCAATATCTGGACCGTAAATATCAAAACTGAGTCCAACTTGTTCAAGCAATTCTTTGCGTCGAGCTGAACTCGATGCGAGAATTAAATTCTCCATTTTCTTAAACAATAATAAAGTACAGGCCACAGTAGAATGCTGCTGATTAACGGCAGCCAATGACGAGTAATGGAAAACTGTAATCCAGCAATCACTTGGAATAACAAAATAAAGATCAAATGCGCCAGTAAAGCCAAACTTGCAATGACCCAAGTATTGCTAAAGGTCATTATTCGTCTTTCGCGGATGAGAAAACGAATGAGAAAAGTAGATATCACATAACTTAAAGCATTTAGACCCAAGGGCATATCAAGCAAAAGATCTGTAAAAATTCCGACTGCGAAAGCAAACCATACGCCACACCATGTCGGTTGGCAGAGAATCCAGAATAAAGTCACCATCATCATGATGAGTGGTCGCCAACCCGCAAGATCATAAGACAACGGATAAACCACCACCACTGAACAGATCACAATAGAAATGACCATGACCAATAATGGATCTTTATGGGTTTGATTCGACAATAATTTTTTAGCGCTGAGCATTTGGCTGCTCCATAGCTAAGGAATCTGAAAAAAGCACCACGACATGATGTCCACCGGCCAACTGTGCAGCCGGTTGAATATCGATCTCTGCAAATTCACCCGTATTCTCACGTTTCACTTTGACAACTTTTCCAACCAAATAACCTGCAGGGAAATGCTGCCCTAAGCCAGAACTATACACATTATCGCCAACTTTGACATTTGCACTGGTGGGTACATATTCCATTTTAAGACGACCTAAATCACCTGCCCCACTCACAATCGCACGCATACCTGAACTTTCTAAACGCACTGACAGAGAATGTTCTTTATCAGACAATAACATCACTCGACTACTGTGTGGATAGACGTTGATGATTTGCCCCATGATCCCTTTATCATCCAGTACGGTTTGCCCCACCTTTAATTGGTTCGCTGCCCCACGATTGATAATAATAATATGTCGTAAGGGATCTGCATCCGTACCGATCACTTCTGAGATTTCCATACGACCGTCAATAATCAATGGGGTATCGAGCAATCCTCTTAATCGCGTATTTTCAGCAGACAATTCAGATAGTTTTTGTAGGCGTACTTGTGCCTGAAGCAATTCAGCTTGCATCGCAGTATTTTCACGGCGCAACTGAGCTTCAGATTTGGTTTGTTGACGAAGCCATTCTTTCGATAAAACGGGATAACTTGCAACGGCATAAATTGGATTATATGCCGCATACAAAACATCTCTTGCAGGCTGAATCAAATGAGGCATGCGCCAATTAAACAGGAGCACGACAAAACACGTAATTACCGCAATAATAAAAGAGCGAAAAGATGGCGGTTGTCTTGAAAAAAGATTCGGTTGCACCGCCTATTCCTTAATGGGTCGAAAACAATTAGCCAACGAACAACATGTCATGGTTCGGATTATCAAAGAGCTCAAGTACTTTACCACCACCGCGAGTTACGCAAGCCAAAGGATCTTCAGCAACAACGACTGGCAAACCGGTTTCTTTCGAAAGTAATTGGTCAATATTACGCAATAATGCACCACCACCTGTTAACACAATACCGCGCTCAGCAATATCCGAAGATAATTCTGGTGGAGTTTGCTCAAGTGCTGATTTTACAGCTGACACAATGCTACGTAGAGGTTCTGAAATCGCTTGAGTAATCTCATCCGAAGTCACAGTAATTGCGCGAGGTACACCTTCAGCAAGATTACGGCCACGTACTTCAATTTCTAAGGTCGTGCCATCAGAGATTGCCATACCTACTTCTTTTTTAATAATTTCAGCAGTCGTTTCACCGATCATACAACCATGCGCTTTACGCACATAATGAATGATCTGTTCATCAAACACATCGCCACCAATACGCAATGAATCTGAATAAACACAGCCTTGAAGTGAGATAATCGCAATTTCAGTGGTACCACCACCGATATCCACCACCATCGAACCACATGCTTGCTCAACTGGCATTCCTGCGCCAATTGCTGCTGCCATCGGTTCTTCGATTAATCGAACGTCACGCGCACCTGCGTTGAATACAGCTTCACGAATCGCACGGCGCTCAACCAAAGTCGATTTACACGGCACACAAACAACAACGCGTGGTGCGGGTGGAAAAAGACGTCTTTCATGCACTTTACCAATAAATTGGTTTAACATGGTTTCGGTCACTTCAAAATCTGCAATAACACCGTCTTTCATCGGACGAATTGCAGAAATGTTGGCTGGTGTACGACCCAGCATTCGCTTAGCATCTAAACCTACAGCGGCTACAATTTTTTGTGATCCGCTATGACGAATTGCCACCACGGTAGGTTCGTTTAATATAATGCCCCTTCCTGGTGCGTAAATTAATGTATTTGCTGTGCCTAAATCAATGGCAAGATCTGGCGAAAACAAGCCAATTAGTCGTTTTAGAATCACGGGTCATTCCCAGTTAAACTTTATATGGTCGCAAGATGGCAACTTTAACTAAATGTGATGCTTTGAACAAGTCAATCGCTTATTATAACGCATGATATTTTGAATATTTTTTAATACTGATTAGGTGAGACATCATGTCAGCTACAGATGGTCAGCATTCTGCAGATTTAAATGTACAAACAATTTCAAGTATTGCTCACTTAGCACGCTTGTCTTTGGATGAAAAACAATCTGCTGAATATGCTCAAAGTTTGAATAAAATTTTAGGAATGATGGAAAGCTTGAAAGGCATTGATACCGATGGTGTTGAGCCACTTAAGAGTCCTTTTGATCATCCACAACCCTTACGTGCAGACGTTGTTTCCGAAGTCAATCATCGTGAAAACTATCAAGCCGTTGCTCCTGCAACACAAGATGGTTTGTACCTTGTACCACGCGTGATCGAATAATTTCGAGCCGGAAAATCTCATTTAAATTTGAACGTAAAGAATTGTACTTATGACTGATTTACATCGCTTATCAATTCGTGAAATGGCAGAAGGCTTAAAGTCAGCTCAATTTTCATCTCGCGAATTGACTCAACATTACTTAGATCGTATCGCTAAAATTGACCCGCGGGTTAATTCTTATGTCACGGTGACCGCTGAATTAGCGCTTGCAGAAGCAAATGCAGCAGATGAGTTACTTAAATCTGGTACATCTGGGCTAATGACGGGTATTCCACTGGCACATAAAGATATTTTCTGTACCCAAGGCATTAAGTCCTCTGCGGGTTCAAAAATGCTGGATAACTTTATTTCGCCTTATGATGCAACCGTTGTGGCAAAAGCCAAGGCTGCGGGTATCGTGACTTTAGGTAAAGTGAACATGGACGAATTCGCCATGGGCTCTACCTCTGAGAACTCATACTACGGCGCAACGGCAAATCCATGGAATTTAGACCATGTGCCGGGTGGTTCATCAGGTGGTTCAGCTGCGGCTGTTGCAGCAGACCTTGCACCAATTGCCACAGGTACAGATACAGGCGGTTCAATTCGTCAACCTGCATCATTTTGTGGTTTGACTGGTCTTAAACCAACGTATGGCCGTGTGTCTCGTTTCGGTATGATTGCGTATGCATCATCACTCGATCAAGGTGGTCCATTGGCACGTTCTGCTGAAGACTGTGCTTACCTGATGAATGTGATTGCAGGTCATGACGAAAAAGATTCGACTTCTATTGAAAAAGAAGCGGATGATTACGTTGCAAACTTAAACGGCACATCGGTAAAAGGTTTACGCATTGGTATTCCAAAACAGTATTTTAATGTTGCAGGCTTAAATGCCGACGTTAAAGCACGTGTTGAAGAATCATTGAAAAAATTAGAAGAAATGGGCGCAATTTTGGTTGAGATTGATCTCAACATGACTGAAGCCTATGTACCAACGTATTATTTGATTGCCCCTGCTGAAGCATCGTCAAACCTGTCTCGTTTTGATGGCGTGCGTTATGGCTACCGTGCTGAGAACCCTGTCGACTTGATGGACTTATATAAACGTTCACGTTCAGAAGGTTTTGGTGCAGAAGTTCAACGTCGTATCTTGATTGGTACTTACGCGTTATCTGCTGGATACTACGATGCTTACTATGTAAAAGCACAAAAAGTTCGTCGTTTAATTCAGCAAGATTTCTTAAAAGCATTTGAATCAGTCGATGTAATTGCTGCCCCTTCTGCGCCGACTACAGCGTATAAGATTGGTGCTAACCTCAGCCCTGTTGAAATGTATTTAGGTGATATTTATACCATCGCTGTGAACTTGGCAGGTTTACCTGCAATCAATGCGCCTGTAGGTTTTGATCAAAATCAACTGCCTGTTGGCTTACAATTGATTGGTAACTATTGGTCTGAATCACAACTGTTGTCTGTGGTGCATCAGTATCAACAAGCAACCGATTGGCATAACCAACGTGCTGCAATTGCTGAGGAGAATGCATAATGTCAAACACTCAAAAAACAGCACAAAAATCATTGCTTATTGATGGCTGGGAAGTGGTTATTGGTATTGAAATTCATACGCAATTGAATACCAAAACCAAAATTTTCTCAGGATCATCTACTACTTTCGGTCAAGATCCAAATACTCAAGCGAGTTTGGTTGATTTGGCGATGCCGGGTGTATTGCCTGTTCTGAACAAAGAAGTGGTTGATCTTGCGATTCGCTTTGGTTTGGGTATTGATGCGTATATCGATCAAGCCTCTATTTTTGCACGTAAAAACTATTTCTACCCTGATTCTCCTAAAGGCTATCAAATCAGCCAAATGGACAATCCGATTGTTGGCTTAGGTCATATCGACATTCAACTTGAAGATGGCACAGTGAAGCGCATTGGCGTTACACGTGCGCATTTAGAAGAAGATGCTGGTAAATCGATTCATGATCAATTTGAAGGCATGTCAGGCATCGATTTAAACCGTGCTGGTACACCGCTGCTTGAGATTGTGTCTGAACCCGATATGCGCTCAGTTGAAGAAGCTGTGGCTTATATTAAAGCCATTCACACTTTGGTGCGTTGGTTGGGTATTTCTGACGGCAACATGGCAGAAGGTTCATTCCGTTGTGACTGTAATGTGTCGTTGCGTCGTCCGGGCAATGAGTTTGGTACGCGTTGCGAGCTGAAAAACCTCAACTCATTCCGATTCATTGAACAAGCGATTAATGTTGAAATTGAACGTCAAATGGATATTTTGGAAGATGGCGGTAAAATCGACCAAGAAACGCGTTTGTTTGATCCAGTGAAAATGGAAACGCGTTCAATGCGTTCGAAAGAAGAAGCGAACGATTACCGCTACTTCCCTGATCCTGACTTGTTGCCTGTGCTGATTTCGGATGCGCAGATTGAAGCAGCACGTTCGTTATTACCTGAGTTGCCTGCAGCACGTCGTGAGCGTTTTGTCGCTGACTTTGCGGTGACTGAGTATGATGCGCATGTATTGACGCTTACACGTGAAATGGCGGACTTCTATGAAGCTGTTGTGGCTGCGTCTGGCGGTGCTGCGCAAGGTAAAGTTGCAGCTAACTGGGTGATGGGCGAATTCTCTGGTGCTTTAAACAAGGCTAGCTTAGATCTTGCTGAGTCGCCTGTTTCTGCTGAACAGCTTGGCGGTATGATTGCGCGTATCATCGACAACACCATCAGTGGTAAAATTGCGAAGCAAGTCTTTGGCTTTATGTGGGAAGAAGGCAAATCTGCTGATGCCATTATTAGCGAAAAAGGCTTGAAGCAAGAAACTGACACAGGTGCGATTGAAGCAATTATTAAAGATGTGCTTGCAGCCAATGAAAAAATGGTTGAAGAGTTCAAAGCGGGTAAAGAGAAGGCGTTTAATGGTCTTGTCGGTCAAGTGATGAAAGCATCTAAAGGTAAAGCAAACCCTGCACAAGTAAATGAATTAATGAAGAACTTGATTGGTTAATCTGATCTTTTTCTATAAGAAAACCCGCTTAAGAGCGGGTTTTCTTGATCTTCTATTTAATCTTCGAGGGTTTCATTACTGCGAAATAGTTGTAATTTTTCTATCGTTTGATCAACCAAATCTTCATTATAAAGTTTTGTTAAACTACTATAAATATCATCATATATAGGTATATTTAATTGCTTTAATACCAGTAAAAATTTTTCTAAATCTTCGATAGCAAACATTCTAGAATAAAATGCGCTTAAGTATTTTATTTTGTCTTTATTCTCAAATATTCTAGCCTCATGTTTTCTCCACATTTTTTCAATATCTATAATTTTCTTTAAATTAAAGACTTTATGGAAAAAATATATAACATTTCCTTCATAATCAAAATTAATGATTGAATATTTTTTTGGATCTAAGCCGTGTTCCTTCACGTTTCTGTTTAAAAAATTAATCAAACTTAATTTATTTATATCTTGATCAAATAATTCATATTTATCAGATTCTTGCAATTTAATCTTATACAAATTTATTTCTTCTGATAAACGATTAAATTCTAAATCAGCTGACTCTAAAAGGCCTGAGAGTAAATTAAATCTACGTTTCAAATGCGCGGGCAATTCTCCACCAAGTTTATAGCCACGATCATGTTCTATCTCAGCCCACGCAT
Organism: Candidatus Acinetobacter avistercoris; assembly: GCA_018883945.1. Classification (GTDB taxonomy): domain Bacteria; phylum Pseudomonadota; class Gammaproteobacteria; order Pseudomonadales; family Moraxellaceae; genus Acinetobacter; species Acinetobacter avistercoris. The sequence continues at coordinate 6,964 of JAHLFF010000280.1, read as the reverse complement.
GTGATAATGCTGTCCTAATCTGTATTTCAAAACATAAATCTTTGTAGAGTGAAAACTCAGGAAGCTTTTCTCGTTGCTTGCCTATATCACATACAAAATGGATTGAAAGATAACCAAATTTATCGGCTCCCAATAAATCAGCTTTGTCACCTGAATCTTCTTCATGAACATTAAAGTTTTCAGAAATAATTTTAGATACTTTTTCTAAATCACTCTCTACAAGTGTTATTATTCTTAAGCCTGCTAAATCAGTCATATCCTCAAAAGAGGTGTAATCACTTTTCTTTTTTAGTTTTCCAATACAACTATCTTTTGTTTTAACCCTATATGGCACATCAACAAATGAGATTTTTTCAGCTTTCATTATACTTTTAAGAATTTGCACAACTGACTGTGCCAATGAATCGTAAAGATGAGCATTTTTTACATACCATTGATCAATTTTTTTATGATCCATTGCTTTCCCCCAATCTAAATAGAATATTAAAGTAATTTGTTTCATGTTCAGTTTCAATGTTATCTTAATTTAAGTATTAATTACTAATCATCATCCATGTAAATTAATCGTATATTTAGAAAACAATATGACCACCCAAAAAATATCCCCTATTACCAAACTCGAAGACTTAGGACGCATTTAACTTTCAAAGTCCTTCTTTATACGTGATTAAGAAAATCCCTTTCCTTGCGAAGCTTCTCTTCTCACCTTTAAAAAAGGGAGACTTTGTCATGCGATTAATTTGATACGCGTATTTCTCATTTTACATATGAATGGATTGTTAGTGGTCGAACACCATCTAGCATACTTCACAAAATCCACTACACTAAACGTATTCTATTAATCAAAACATTCACGACTTATAAAAATAAAGAATAAAAAATGAAAATAATCATCCTCACACTATCTACCCTTGCCCTCCTTAGCACCTCAACCTTTGCAGAAACCAAACCCAATATTCCTACAAAAGAAGCCAGCCAAATATTTAAAGCAGCAGGCTTCGCCAAAACAAAGAATGGTTGGAAGGCTAACTGCGACAACGGTGAAATCACATCATACAAAGACTTAAATGGCGATGGTCTAAAAGATGCAATCATTTCCGACCACAGCAGCAAGTGTTATGGCAATACAGGTGTCGGCTATCACATCGTTGCACAACAACAAAAAGGAACATGGAAACTTATTTATGAAAATATGGGCATTCCAACTTTCATGAAAACCAAAGGAACAGATGGCTGGCCAGATATTGAAAATGGTGGTTCCGGATTTTGTTTTGCTGTTTATCGCTGGAATGGTCAAAAATATGAAGTGAACCGTTATGAATACAACGGTAAGACATGTACATTATTCTAGAAAAAACTGAATGAATCCTGAGTTTTAAAATTTAGAAAACGCGCTTAACTTAAATAAAAAAATTAAAATTGTTTACATCAATATCAAAGCTCATCCAATTATTTTCAACTTTGGTGAAGGATTGCAACCCTACAATCTAAGACCATTAGACTAAAAAAACATAGAAATTAAGGCTCTTAAAACTGTAACTTCATATAAAATATTACTTTATTATTCACATAACTTTTACACTATTAAAAAATATACTTTAGAGGTATTTCAACATACTTAATGAATCTTTGTGCTTCATCAGCTAAGCCTACAGAATACGCCCATTATATGGAGATAAATTATGCTAAACAACTTATGGCAAAGTTTATGGTACAGACACAATAAAACCAAAAACATGTTTAATCATCTCAATCCCAACTACATTCTGTCACAACAACACAACTCCGCAGACATACCGAGCCCACCGACAACCACCTCGCAAAAGCAAAGTGGCTTTAACGGCTCATACAACAAAACCCAATGGCTTGGACTTTTGCTTGGGCCACTCATGTTTGCATGGCTGTATTTTGGTATGGACTTTGAAGGTCTCTCCCGTGAAGGCCAAGGTGTTTTAGCCCTGACCGCATGGCTCTCTATCTGGTGGGTTTTAGAGGTTTTACCTTTAGGGATTACTTCACTTTTACCTATTGTGGTTATGCCACTCATGGGTACGCTGACTATTTCTAAAGTTACGTCTAGTTATACAGATCCCAATATTTTCTTATTTTTAGGTGGCTTTGCCATCGCCATTGCGATTGAAAAATGGCAACTGCATGAACGTATTTCTTTAGCGATTATTAGTTTTTCAGGCTCAACCATTAACGGTCTGATTTATGGTTTTATGTTTGCAACCGCATTTTTATCGATGTGGATTTCCAACGTAGCAACGGTGATGATGCTACTGCCGATTGGTACAGCGATCGCATTTAAGATTATTTCATTACTTAAAAAGCAACCAGACTTTGATCCCAATGATGAAGTGAAATTCACCAAATCACTGATTTTTGCCATTGGATTTGGTGGAATTATTGGCGGTAGTGCAACACTGATTGGTACACCGCCTAATTTAATTTTGGCAGGCTTAGTCAAAGAACTGTATGGTTATGAAATCAGTTTTGCCAGTTGGTTTATGTTTGCATTTCCACTGTGTGCGGTGTTAGCGGTCTTTACTACCTTTTGGTTGACCAGAATCGCTTACCCAATGAAAGCAAAACATTTAAATGAAGGCAAGACCTTTATTTTAGAAGAGAAAAAACGTTTAGGCTCGATGAGCTATGAAGAAAAAGCGGTCGCGATTATTTTTGCTGCCACTGCATTTATGTGGTTAACCCGTACTTTTATTTGGACAGATTTAATTCCTGGAATTTCAGATACCGTCATTGCTATCACAGCGGCGCTTACTTTATATGCACTTCCAGCGAGTGATGGAAAACGTTTACTCAATGCTGATTCTTTAAATGAAATGCCATGGGATGTTTTGTTATTGGTTGGTGGTGGTTTAGCTTTGGCCGCAGGTTTTGGCAATACCGATCTTTCTCAATGGATTGGTCAAAAACTTCTTTACCTACAAAATGTACCGTATTTTATTGCATTATTACTGACCACGTTATTGACCATTAGTTTGACTCAAGTTGCACCCAACACAGCCATTACGACTATTTTTGTGCCTATTGCTGCAACACTGGCTTATGCATTAGGCGTGCACCCTATTCCATTTATGGCCGCGGCGGCTTTAGGTGCTGGTTTCGCATTTATGCTCCCGATTGGTACACCATCACAAGCAGTGATCTTCGCAACAGGCAAAGTCACTATTCGTGACATGTTGGCGCAAGGGACGCTGGTAACAGTTTTAGCGACTGTATTAATTGTGCTTTCGGTTTACTTTATTTTCCCTCTGGCATTCGACATCAATTTATTTGAATTCCCGACTCAGTGGAAAAAGTAATTATCGTTTCGTCCTGATATAAAAAAGACCTGCAATTTCAGGTCTTTTTTATGATGCAAAGATGAGCTAACTTCAGATCTTAAATTTACATTCTAAAATCATATTCTTAAAATCACACTTTTAAATCACATTAGAAACTAATATCCAAATACATTTTAAAAGTGAAGAGCAAACTTAATTTCTAAAGCTAATCTCTAAAATTAAATTTCTCTCAAAATCAATCATCTCTTAGAGAATGTTTGGAAAAGTGATTACTGATTCTGATTTTGTTGTTTAAAACAACTTATGAAAAAAATCAAGAAGTGCTGTTAAATGACAGATAAATCAAAAATAAGCCTTTTTATTAATCGTGTCATGTTACTTATCGAGTAATGCCTAACTTATTAAAAATATCAGGCGTTAAAAAAGTGGTGACCAATTTATTTAAGTCCACATAACGGATCACACCTTTCAACTGCTGCTTCACTTCAGGGTTTTGAATAATTTCTTCACCTGTAGTACGGCCTAGAGCTTGAAAACTATCACCCACTGCTTGTAAACCATCAGCTTGTATAACAGCTTTGGTCTGCGCTGCGCACTGTTCGACAATCACACGTTGTAAAACCTTGGCAAAATTCTGATCCAATTGCGCTCTTTGTGCATCCGTTACATTACTCAGCGCTTTCAAATCTGGATGTGTTGAAAGTGCAGAGAATGTCCATTGCAGCACTGCAGTTTTATCGGTTGCTGTGGTCGATTTAACGAGACAATCACTGAGTTGATCTCCCGCAACACTGGCCGTTGAAATTTGACTGCTCATCAGCACTATTCCCGCCATAACTGCTGCCATATAGTGAGACGTTTTTTTATTTAATGACGCTTTTTTAAATGGCGATTTATTTAATGTAATAGATTTTTTTTTGAACATTAGAAGTGATCCAATCGATATATTTTTCTACTTTTAGCACAAAGTTCAAATTTAGACCTGTATGACTGTGTAATCGTTTCTTCTTAATCCCTGCGATATTAATGTTCAAATTAAAAAAAGATGGAGCATTGTGCTCCATCTTTACTTGAACAATTGCAACTATTGAAACTTTGGATATTGAAAAAAGGCTTCACTCGTTTATATGATTCAATAATTGCCATTTCGACTGGACGCTTTATAAAATCAAGTTGCACCCAGTCTTAGCATTATCAATCAAACCTTAACCAATCAAACTTTATAGCATCAAACTTTAACGAATCACTGCATTTTTAAATAAGCTATTCTCTTCAATTAAAGGCCAACCTGCTGCTCCTGCAGATTTAAAGCTGAGTTTCCAACAGCTTTGATCTTTAATATTCGACGCAAATGTCGCTAAATTTGTTCGATCAAAACCACACTTCGCTGTGTCAAAAATGGCATTGGTTTGGTCTGCTTTACCCTCGGGCAGAAACTTCATACTGTAGTTTACAATTTCTGCTGGGATATCATTGTCCGTTACTCCACCTAAAGTAATGGATGCTAAGAACTGACCATTTTTGGTAATTAGGCCAGCAGAACCATCCTGTAAGTCAGCAACTTCTGTCCCAATCATGGCGAACATTGTTTCTTCTTTACCAATACCAGAAGGTGTACCTAAAACCTGTCCAATATTAGCAATTGGGCTTGCTTCAGTATCAGTTTGTATCGTAATAATTGAGCCTGCTTTAATAAAACGATCAGCTGTCCAACGGAATACGCCTTCATTGGTTGCTGGTTCACCACCACCATTTTTATCACGTTTCCAAAATTTCTCTTCCTTGATTGAATAATCACGATCTGAGAAGTAAATTTCCGTACCGCCATCGACATCTTTCATCAGTATAAATGCAATTGCATCTGGCGCTTCAGCATTACCACCCATAAAGTATAAATCCCCTGCTTTCAACGGCGTTGGTTGGCCCGCAGTTTTAAATTGGGTCATTTCGCCCGCAGGTACTTTATTGGCTTGATGATCTTGAATCATCGCACCCATTTCGACACGATAATTCGTTTCATAATCCAACTTTTGTTTTGGTGTTATGGTAATGCGGTTAAAGTCGAGTGTGACTTGAGGCGAATTTGCGGCAATCGTTTCTACCAACGTATCCCCTTTATAAATTTTAAAGTCACCTGTACTGAGTTGAACACCTTCATCAAACCACAATTGAATCGTAGTGTCGGTATTCACACCCATGACATTTTTTTCAGGACTGATTTTCACCAAAGATGGCGCAATAACATCATTTTTAGTGTCAGAAATCGTGACAAATCCACCTTGGAAACGCTGGTCTTTATCCTCTAGACCCTTTGAAATAGCGGTTTGGTCTGGCCAAATACTATCGCCATTATCAAGCAGCAATTGTACGTCTGCACTTGGGATATATCGTTCAACGATGGTTTCGATACTGCCCTTAGAGTCTATACGCATTTGTTCTAATGAATGATTCAGTTCACGTGCAGGTGAGTCTGGATTCCCATCCCAAAGATATAGTGCAAAAGCTTCTTTAATTTCATTTCGGTTGGCCAAAGCCGGCCCAGCAACGATTAAATACTCATTATTCAGATGTTTTGAAATTGAGCGAACACCTCGCCCTCCTAAATTCAACTCAATCGCTTTTCCAAAAGTTGCTGATGTAGCAGTACCTTTTAAGAGTTGTGCATAATTGGTCACTGGAATAATGAGTGCTTTTGCACGTGTACCTGTGTCTAGTTGCGGTGCTCGGAAACCCAGTAATAATGCAGATTCATCATGAGTCGCTGTCATCCCTTCAATGGCAAAACCATGGGTGCGTTCAGGCACACTTCCATCTGCTGCAGATTGCACTAAACCAAAATGATCTTTACCCAAACCATGTTGATTTGAACGATCCCATTCAGTCAAATTACTTTCTAAATCTGAATATTTACCCAAATATTCAAATTTTGTGTCTTTTCCTGTCCCCGTTATTTTCACACTAAACATGTGGCTGCGCTCTGCCATTGCGTCGTCCCCATCTTTCTTATTACCATGTGAGCCTGTAAAGACCACGATATTGTCTGCAAGTAATGCACTTGCTTCTATATCGAGTTCTTTTTTAAACATTGGACCGTTTTCTTCAAAATTCCAAGAAGCAACCGCAGCACCACCATTTTTAGGATAGACACGTAAAATATTGGCTTCATCATCAGCCACTATGATGAAATTATCATCTAAAGCAACCGCTGTAGAGGCATCAGATGATCCACCCTCTGTGGTTCCAGGGGTATATGTGCTCAACGAAATCGTCGGTACTGGTTTTTCTGGTTGTGTTGGCTTTTCTGGTTGTCCTACATCTTCTGTTGGTGTTGTAGGTATCATTACCTGGTCAGGCGAATCGCTATTACATCCGAGTAATGCTGATACGGAGATGGTTAAAATTAATGTTTGACCCAATTTTTTCATTATATGCTCCTATTCGCGGAACAAACTGTATAAGATCAATATTTCATCAATATTAAAAAACCTTATATATTTTTGATGCTTACATTTCCTCTTTTAAAAATTGGTGCTTAAATTCAACTTTAATTGTTTTCACTTCTTGCACAGAACATATCGCAAAATCTGCTACACAGCTCAATGTTATACATAGCAATCGAAGCTGGCACGCGACTAAAGTATCCAATACTTTTTAAA
>JAHLFF010000279.1 GCA_018883945.1 Candidatus Acinetobacter avistercoris | reverse complement strand
ACCCTTAATACTTTTGGTGCCTGGTCACGCAAAGACACAATTAGAGATTTACCAATTTTCAAATATTGCTTAAGAAAAATTGAATAGCGTTTCTGTGCTGCAGCATTCATTTTCCCAGTGCCATCAATTTCAAGCGTTTCTTTATTTGTCATGCTGTAGCGAACACATGCCGCATGTTTAATAAATTTAGCCTGGTAGCCACCGTTTAAAATCCAAGTTTCAAACGGCGCTGCAAGTTGCGAGTGAATATGTTTGGTGCCTTCAGGCTCGATCGGTGGGTAATTCATTTCACTATCCTTTAAATGACCATGCGCAGTGCATGGCCACCCGGTCTTCGGCAGCCTTTGTCTGGTTGCCACGACACTCGGTCATTACTTCTTGAAGCAATGGTTTTTCAAATTGGGCCAAGGCTTTGTGATACGCCGTACCATTGTTTGCTTCGAAGAATGCAGTGGGAAATAGGCGTGTATTTATTTTTGCGTTCATTCTTCAGACTCCTTCAGAGAATCCAGATATGCTCTGCGTTCAGTGCCTTGCATATGACCACGATCAAAAGCTAATTTAGCTTCATCAGACTGACCACCAATAGCAACCATCCAAGCCAGATGCTCAATAACATCAAGGAGAACTTTATTTGCATCTGGGTTTTTAGGGTTTTGCTTAAAACTTGATTGATATTCGCAACCACCAACAGAGGTGTATTGAAGATCAGCAGAAAATTCAGAAAGTCCCATTAGCGCTCTCCCTTCGCAATCGCAGCATTAATCTTTTCAATCTCGTAACGATCAACATAGGCATTAACAGTCTTGTCAAAATGCACCACGTTCAGAATGTCCAGAAACTCAACCGAAGCATCGTCCAGGGCGTATTCAACATAAATGCTGTAATCGTCAGCTTTGACAGTAGCGACACACACTTGATTGCAGTGCATGCTCTCAACTTCGTAATGCTGTGCAGCGATGTCGATTTGCGGCTGGTCTTCGATAGACTCAGCTTGAGCGAAGCAGCCTGATAGCAATATGGCTATCGAAAGCAGTGCTGCCTTGATTGGGATCGTTTTTACATTCATAATAATTTCACTCACGTAAGGGTGGGTCATGCTCCAGGTAGTTGTCGCTACGCTGGAGTTTTTTGTTCGTGAAATAAATATACCTGCAAGGTGTAATAATGTAAATAGAATAACCAGTGAATTTTTAAAATAATTAACCTATCAGGTGTTTTTGATTAAGTGATTATTTTTGTAAATACATTTCAAGAGACATAAAAAAATCCCGAATAGACGGGATTTTTACACTTTCCGGGTGGATTTTTTAAAATGGAATCGAGAAATCAACGTGAAAGACGGGACCTAACACAGAGAATTCTGAAGAGCTATCATTTACCTCTATATCTTTATAAAGCGCTTTATTTGGATTCTCACTTACCAGTAAGTATCCACCATTTGGTTTTTTGAAAACCCTTTTAATAAGAAGTAGTCCACCTAAGCACACAGCATAAATAGCGCCGTCTCGCACAATGGAAGTCTTTGAAGAATCAACATATACTTCAGCATCATGTGGGATAATTGGCAACATAGAGTCGCCATCGGCCTTGAAGGCTTTTACATCTTGTGGATTTATTCCACGCTTTAAAACCTTTTCTCTTTCTAACATAACTACTTCTAAATTCTGCTCATAATTTGAGTTTAAGTAGCCTGATCCGCATGATGCTCGAACTTCAGAATATAGTGGCACTGGGATCAGTTCCAAACTCTGCGGTATATTTTTATCCCATATGGGTGTATTTTTCAAGGCGAACTTCTCAATCATTTCATGATTTACATCTAACTCTCCTGAATTCAGTCCAAAAGCTTCTTCTAGGCGTGCTGCTACATCATCACCTATGGCTTTTGATGGATTTTTTCCAATATATGCACTGAGTAGTGAATAACTCATACCTAATAGGTTTGCTAACTCTCCTCTGGAAATATCTTTTCTATCCATAAAATGCAGAGTGTTATCTCTTCGTATGGATGCAATATTGCTCAGTTGTTTCATTTGATTTGATCTCCACCGCGGGTAAACAACACCGCATAGGTGTAAATATAGAACATATACCGCAGATTTAATATATCTGATCAGTCATATACCCCATGTCATTCATCTTATTTTTATATTGCAATAATTACACCCTACAGGTATATTTATAAAAAATAGGTGTAAAAATTGGTGTAATAATGAATTTGTACTTGTTTTGGCGTGGTCTATCGGCTGAGCAAAGGAAGTCATTCTGTAAGACGGCAGGTATTGGCTATCGGTATATGGACAATCACTTAGTTCATAGAACGAAAAAACCAAGTATTAAAACCGTGGATGCAATGGTTAGGGCAAGTAATGACGCCTTAACCCACCAGGACGTAATTGGTTTTTTTATGCAGGAACCTGCAGAGAAGAGTGCTTAAAACGAAAAAACCTGACGGCGAGGTCAGGTTTTTTCAGTATTCAATATTGAAGGTAATCAAATATGAACACAGAAATTCTAGCACATAATAATTCTAAGCAACAAACGATGAGTCATCGTGAAATTGCTGAATTAACAGAGAAAGAGCCTCGACACGTTAAACGTGATTGCGAAGTCATGTTTAAAGAGTTGGATCTGAGTGCTGCTGGGTATGCCCAACCTTGGACACACCCTCAAAATAATCAGACATATATTGAATATATGTTGCCCCGAGATTTAGTTGAAACACTTATCACTGGCTACAGCATTAAGTTACGCCATGCTGTTTTAAAGCGACTTCATGATCTTGAGTCATATCACGCGAATAACGTCGTGGATCTCAATAATCCTGAATTTCTTCGCCAGGCATTACTCGGCTATACCGAAAAAGTGATTGAGCTTGAGCATAAAGTTCAAGTGCTTGAGCCTAAGGCTAATGCACTCGATCAGATCGCTGAAACATCAAGCTCTTTCTGTATTCGTGATGCTGCAAAGACTGTAGGTGTACCAGAGAAAAAGTTTATTCAGTTTTTGATGAATCAGAACTGGATCTATCGTGCCAAAGATGGCAGCAACACTCTGTGCGCTTACAGCAAACGTCTTGCTCAAAAAGTCATGACCGAAAAAGTAACCCGTGTTATCGAAACATCAAAAGGCCCACAAGTTTTCACTCAGGCTCGAATTACCTCAAAAGGTCTTACGCGCTTGGCGGCCATGGTTCGTGATGCTGGTTTGGTAGAAGGAGTGGCGGCATGAGTAAGTTCATTCCTAATTCATTTCAGGTGCCAACAGCATTTGTTGATGAGGTTATGTCCCAGATCAGTGATGTGGCGGCAAAACTGTATTTGATTATCTGCCGTAAAACTCGTGGCTGGCACAAAGAAGTCGATTCAATTTCCTTGAGTCAATTCCAGAAGATTTCTGGTAAAAGTCGACCAACAATTACCAAGGCACTTGCTGAGTTAATTCAGGTTGGTTTAGTTGTTGAATGTGAGTCTACTGTGCATGGAAATTCATTCAAACTGAATGACGATTGCGCCGTTGGTTGGATGCTAAAAGTGCCTAGTAAAAAATCTTTACTAGTAAAGAAATTTAACCACGCTAGTAAAAAATCTTTACTAGTGCTAGTAAAAAATCTTTACAC
>JAHLFF010000278.1 GCA_018883945.1 Candidatus Acinetobacter avistercoris | reverse complement strand
GCGTGTACACAGTGCACTGGGTTATGTATCGCCTTTTGAGTTTGAAGCAATGTACTATGATAAGATTAACCCGTTAGGTCAGGTGGCCTAACTTAAATAAAAAAGTCTCCGACAAACCCGGTACGGTTCAGCCTTTAATACTCGCAAATTTACCTTTAATTAACTCTGAACCATGTTCTTCGATATTCTCAATAAACTCTTTTAGGTTATCTAAAACATCCCCTGCATTACCTAAGTAATCATTAAATTCATCTACGATACTTTTGCTATTACCACCCAAAGCACCTATTTCCTGAATAAATCCACCACAATCTTTGAGTGCATTTAATGGATCATTCGCCAAACCATTTTTAAATAAATCAACACTCGATTGCATAGCCTGAGCGGTACTTTTCAACTCTAAAGATTGAATGAATTTAGGTAAACGACTAAGCACATTTAATGAATCTGTCTGTTGCTTCACCGCAATATCACTTAGCATTTTCATGCTTTGTTCACCTTGACTCAACAAGGATTGAGCCTGAGCTGCCTCTAAATGATCTGCTATGGCATGTTCTTGTGCATATGTTGAAATAAGCATGCCTTTTCCAGCGCGTACTGCACCATAGGCATCGGTTCTTAACTCAAAACCTTGACCTCGACCATCACTCTTTTCTTTGTCTTTGGGATGACTAAGATTACCCAAGTTCAGTTGCGTTGCAGCATGACTACTTTGCAGCTGAGTACTGATTTGCCCAGTCGTATCATCAAAACGTAATTGGTTAAATCCAGATCCACCCACTTCAGCAGAACGAATTCCACTGAGTTTTTTGGTCTCAGGTAACTGACCTTTTACATCAAACATTGTTTGATGACGTTCAGCTTCATGTAAACGTCCAATCACAAATGGACGATCAACATTGCCATCAAAAAAGTCAATCACCACAATTTCACCAATACGAGGGTGAAATCTAGATCCATACCCTTCACCCGCCCATGAGGTCAATACATCAACCCACGCTGAGTCAGTATCATTGTCATTTGCCCCAGCACCACCATCATGACCATGATCATCTGTTCGAGTAAAAACAAAACGAACTTTGATTCTTCCCCACTGATCCACATAAATGGTTTCACCTTCAGGCCCGACAACTTTGGCTCGTTGTGGATAGGCATTTGGACGGTGTTTTAATGGATCATATTCAGGAACAACTGCAACATTACGCCGAATGATGAATAATTCATTGCCTTGACGCTCTTCAGATTTTATATTTTGCCAACGACTTGATTCTAAAAGTGATTCAATTTGGTTATTTAAATCTTTAGGTAAATTATTTTGATTGTAAAAATGCTTTTCTAAAATTAAAAACTCTCGATCAGAACCGCTATGTTGATCTATTTCGGGATGTCCAATAAATTCAAACCAATATCCGACATGAGCATCGCGAACACTGCTTTGCGCTGTGAAAAATTTAGACTGTAAATCTTGATATTGACTCAGTTGAGTATTCAGTTTTGAGAGTTGAGCAGTGCTCGAGGTGGTGGATTGGTCTTCACCCTTTAGATCTGTCATCCATGCTGGACTAATCGTCCAAGCCTGTTCAAGACTTAAGGTTTCGTTATCTTGTTGATCACTATGAATATGTTTACTCAGACTTGAATCCCCTTGATCTTGTGCCAAGTTATCGGATTGCCAACGCTGAATCTGAATGGCATTTGAACGAATATTTCGCTGAGCCACTAAACTTGAGATCGTATCAAATCGCTCAGTCGCATTACTTCTATGAAAACGAACCTGTTGGCGTTCAAGCTTTTCAAATTGACTATTTTGATCAATTAATCGTATTTTTTGAGGCTGAATTTCAACTGTTGATAATGCTACCGTTTTCTCCGTTTCATCTATCAACCAATTAATGCCTTCACTCCGCCAAAGCCGTGTTAAAAAATCATAATCACTTTCGTTGGCTTGCATGACAAATGGGCGAATATCGTAATCGGATAATAGGTCTTTTGTCGACAAGGTTAAACTGGCGCTAAACAATGGACTTTTCGACTGCCACTCTTTAAAAATAATCTCGGTAATGTCGACCACGCTCTTATTCATAAACACACGACTATTACGGCGTTTATGCCACAGTGAACTTGCATCTTCAAGTGTGAGCTTATACAGCGTTAAGGCCCCGTCACTTTGACCCTGACTGGCACCAGTAATAATGCCCGTAGTGCGTGTAAGTTTACCTAAATCAGTGACTTGATCGACTGCAACCTGACAGCCTATGAATTGTTTAAGTTGAATATGCGCATTGGTCGAAAGACATAAGAGCTCCGCTTTTATGCCTTGATTAATGACGTGCTGACCTTGAATCCGTTGAATAAACACTTGGCTATTCAAGTGTGAATTTGAGAATTGAATATGCAATGCCCGTTTTTGCAAACTCAGCCCTAAAACTTCGATCAAAGCATTGATATTTTTTTGCATTTTTATGCATCATTGTTGTTATTTTATTGAAGTCTAAATTATATCTGATTAAAAATCACCCAAATATTTGTTAAAAATATTAAAAAATAAAAAAAAGAGGAAACAACGAGTTGCTTCCTCTTTTAATCGCTTATTTCATCTCAATACATACTTTAAAAATAGGCTACTGATCAGAATAGTCCGCTTAGAAATAAACGTGTTTAGAACGGAATACGCTTATAACGACGGTATTCTGGTTTCCAGAAATTGTCTTCAATGCTTTTGAGGAGCAACTCATCACTTAATGGTAAGGCAACACCATCTGCAATCGCCGCTTGTGCAACCTTAAAGGCAATGATTTTAGAGACTTTTTGTAGATCATCTAAATCAGGCAATAAATCTGCATCTGGATCGTGTAATTTAGGTGAGCAGTCTGCTAATGCCATACTTGAAGCCATGAGCATGTTGTCTGTAACTCGGGTCGCCTGAGACGCGATTACCCCTAAACCAATACCAGGGAAAATATAAGAGTTATTACACTGCGAAATATTATGAACTTTGCCATTATGAGTCACGGGTAAAAATGGCGAACCTGTTGCAATCAGTGCTTTACCATCTGTCCAGTGAATAATATCAGCAGGAACAGCTTCAACACGTGATGTTGGATTAGAGAGTGGCAAGATAATCGGATGTTCACAGTTCGCAGCCAACGTACGAATTATTTCTTCTGTAAACAAGCCAGGTTGGCCTGAAACACCGATCAAAACTGTAGGCTTCGCATTCTTGACGACATCAAGTAATGAAATCATGCCATCCACATCAGCCCATGCTGAAACGGCATCGGTATTTTGTACCAGCTTACGTTGGAAATCGACCAAATTAGGTTGGTTGTCCGTGATTAAACCAAAACGATCTACCATGTAAATACGTGCACGCGCTTCGGTATCTGTTAAACCTTCAGCGACCATCTGCGCAACGATCTGCTCTGCGATACCACAGCCAGCAGAACCTGCACCCAAGAATGCAACTGTTTGGTCTTTAAGCTGTTTACCTGCAGCACGACTCGCTGCAATCAAGCTACCGACAGAAACGGCCGCTGTACCTTGAATGTCATCATTGAAACAGCAGTATTGATCGCGATATTTCTCCAACAAAGGCATCGCATTTTTTTGCGCGAAATCTTCAAATTGAATCAATGCTTTCGGCCAGCGACGTTTAACGGCGATCAGGACTTCATCTATAAAGTTATAATACTCATCTCCGCTAATACGCGGTTGGTTCCAGCCCAAATAAATCGGATCATTTAACAATTGACTGTTGTTGGTCCCCACATCAATGGTAATCGGTAAGGTATACGCAGGACTAATGCCACCACAAGCGGTATAAAGTGATAATTTACCGATTGGAATACCCATGCCTCCGATGCCCTGATCACCGAGACCTAAGATTCGTTCACCATCTGTAATCACAATCACTTTTACATTGTTTTTATTCACATTTTGTAAAATATCATCGATATGTTGACGATCTGGATATGAAATAAATACACCGCGATGACGACGATAAATATCTGAGAAACGCTGGCAAGCTTCACCGACTGTTGGCGTATAAATAATCGGCATCATTTCCGATAAATGCTGTTCAATTAAATGATAAAACAAGGTTTCGTTGGTATCTTGAATATTTCTTAAATAAATATGTTTATTAATATCGTCATTAAAAGAAGTGTACTGTTGATATGAACGTTGATGTTGTTCTTCTATAGTCTCGATGACGTGCGGCAATAAGCCATGCAAGTTAAAATTCGAGCGTTCATCTTCAGTAAAAGCAGAACCTTTATTGAGTAATGGTAGCTCAAGTAAGGTAAAACCAGCGTAAGGGGTATAAAGCGGATGTTTAGTCGATAATTTTGCAGATGTCATTTCCAGTCTCATTCATTTGGCAGTTCGCCATAACTTCAGTCCAATTTGACTTCAGCACTTCTATGTTCAGGTCATAGCTTAAGCCTATTTTTGGCTAATTAGATATTTAGAAAATTGATAATGATATTGCCACTATTTTTAATATTGATAAGTTATGGTTTTTCATTCATTTGGGTCTAAATATCACTTTTTTGAACTGCATTTTTCGCAATTGCGCTAATTTGTTAATTTTTACTGCTGCTTTAACTTTATTAGATAAAATAGAACACAGACCTTATCCATGAAAAAAACTAAATCTGTTAGATTATCGAGTAAATTATGAATATTTATTTTAAAGCACCTTGTGCGATCTTAGCTTTATCAGTGCTCTTTGCAACTTCAGGCTGTCAAAGCATTTCAGAAAAAACCTCAAAAGTAAGTGAAAAAGCACTATCAATGGTCGGTTTAGGTGAAAAAAAAGTGCCTGAAATCGATAAAAAAGGTGTAGTTGATATTAGTAAGACCACCTTAGAACAAATTGAAAAATTAACTCAAAATATGCCCGTTGGACAATGGGTTTACATCGAAAATGATTTACAAGGGATCTATAATTTACAAAATAAAGCCAAAGATGGCCATATGCTATTTATGCGTTTGAATTGTAAAAATACCTCACAAAAATCAGGTTTCTCCATTCAAAATGCCGAAGGCCAAGAGGTTTTAAAATCTAATGATCCACAGGCTGGTGCAATTCAAGTGCTGTTAGACAATAAAAATTACAGTAACCCTTTTGATCTGATCAATGCCAAGAAATTAGACACCTTTAAACTCGAACTTAAGAAAGCCAAAGTGATCAAAGTATTTAATGCCTCAAAGCTTTATACCTTTGAAAATGGCAAAGATGAATTATTGGATAAGCCAGTAAGTTGCCATCTTTAACCATCTCTAAGGATGGTAGTGAATCATGTGCTTCCAGATTTTAAAAACCATCTGCTGAATATTAATTCAGCGGTGGTATATTCACCAACTTTGCAGTCAATTTACGCACCAAGGGTAATAAAAATAATACGATAGGAAATGCAAATGCCCATGACAACATCCAGTTGTGAAACCAAAGTGCCATAAAACCCTCAATCCAGCCTAAATTACGCAGCATCGTGATCATGGAAATAATGCCACTCATTAAACATGACAAAATAAACGGGATGACCACCATTGCCCACTTAGATGGAAGTTTCGGAATATTTCCAATAATTTTGGGTGTTTCAGTAGTCATGTTTAACGCTTAAAAAATAGAATTCGTATCATTTTACGCCGCTGTGTTTTACTTTTCTTCATTTAATTGATTTTTTGCATCGAATAAGTTTTATTCAATACAAATGCATTCACCTAAAGCATCTTAAATTTGCTATATTTGCTGTTTTTCTGCGACATTAATTTTTAGATAAATTATGAATACGGCAATACAAGCAGCTCTCGATCATGCAGTTCAATCTCTTCAAACTGAAGGGGTTCTCCCATCCGACTTTAACAACAACGGAAACCTAACGCGTACTAAAGACCGAAGTCACGGTGATTTCGCGTCTAATATCGCGATGATCGCCTCTAAAGCTGCAGGTATGAAGCCTCGTGATTTAGCTGAAAAAATTCTTGCAGCACTTCCTGACGTTGCAGAGATTACGAAAGCTGAAATTGCTGGCCCAGGCTTTATCAATTTCTTCTTAAATGCAGACCAACGTTTTGCAGTATTGGATCAGATTCAAACACAAAAAAATCAGTTTGGTCTAACGCAAGTTAATACTGCTAAGAAAATCCAAGTTGAATTTGTATCTGCAAACCCGACGTCAAGCCTTCATGTAGGTCATGGTCGTGGTGCAGCATACGGAATGACGGTTGCAAACTTGTTAGAAGCAACAGGTGCAACAGTTGACCGTGAGTACTATGTGAATGATGCAGGCCGTCAAATGGACATCCTTGCGACATCAACATACCTCCGTTATTTAGAGTTAACAGGTCAAGAACTGGTTTTTCCTAAAAATGCGTATCAAGGCGATTACGTTAAAGAAATCGCGCAAAGCATTATTGATCAAGATGGCACTGCATATGTCCGTCCTGTTGCTGACGTTTATAAAGATGTCCCTGAAGACGTGCAATTTGCAGATGAGTTGGACAGTGAAGGTAATAAGGTCGTACTTTCTGGTGATAAAGAAAAGCACATCGACGGTTTGATCTTTAATTCACAAGCACTCATTGATACGGGTTATCGCGTGTTTTTACAAGCAGCGCTTAAAGCCATTCTTGATGATATTAAAGATGATTTAGGCGAGTTTGGTGTGACCTTCAATCAATGGTTCAGCGAAGAATCATTGACTGATAAAATTACTGAAGCACTTGAAACACTAGACCAACGTGGCTTCTTATATGAAAAAGATGGCAATATTTGGTTCAAATCAACTGATTTTGGTGATGAAAAAGACCGTGTAGTAAAACGCCGTAACGGTCAAACTACGTATTTTGCGTCTGACATCGCTTACCATTTAGATAAGTTACAACGTGGCTATACCGATATCGTCGATATCTGGGGTTCAGATCACCATGGTTATATTGCACGTGTTAAAGCTGCAATTGATGCGTTGGGTTATGACTCTAAAAAATTAACCGTACTTTTAGTACAGTTTGTAAGCTTGTGGCGTAGTGGCGAAATGGTTCAAATGTCATCTCGTTCAGGTCAATTCGTGACTTTGCGCGACCTGCGTAAAGAAGTGGGTAATGATGCTGCTCGCTTTTATTATGTGATGCGTAAATCTGAACAACACATCGATTTTGACTTAGATCTTGCAGTGTCTCAAAGTAAAGACAATGCGGTGTATTACATTCAATATGCGCATGCTCGTATTTGTCGTATGCTTGAAAAAGCGACAACCACAGCAGTTAATTTTGATGCTTTACAAGCACGTGAATTCGCGTCTCGTTTGGATTTAGACACTGAAACTGAAATTCTGGCAAAACTTGCAGCTTATCCTGAAGTGATTGTACGAGCGGCGAATAGCTATGAACCTCATCAAGTCGGTAACTACTTGAAAGAGCTTGCAGCATTGTTCCATGGCTGGTACAACGAAAATAAAGTATTAGGTGATGATGCGGAATTAACCCAAGCACGTTTATTGTTATCGAGTAATGTTCAGCAAGTCTTACGTAATGGTTTAGAGTTACTTGGTGTTTCTGCACCAGAAAGCATGTAAATAGTGCTTTAGGATGCTTTTTAAAATTGCATCCTATTCAAATTGTTGAACAATGAGTGCTTTTATTCACGGTGTTTCGTGGTAAATATTACAAATCAAATTACATGGTTATAACAAGTAGCCATGTAATATTCAAAAATGAGAGGTTTCCACGTGTTTGGAAAGACGCAACGCGGTGTATCTGAAAGACCCAATAAGCCTAAAAAGTCTTTGATTCCCAAATGGCTTGGTATGCTTGTGCTTGTTTTAATCGTGTTAAGTTTTGCTGTAGCACTTATGCTATGGAAACCTTGGGAACCCGTTAAACCTCGTAGCAATGATGTGACTTCTGAGCATTATCAAGAAGAAACCAACAATGACTATCGTTTTTATGATTTGTTGCCGCAACAACAAGTGACACCGATTCCTGATCAGGCCGTTCCTGAAAATCAACAGGTCAATACTGCTCCTGTCATTGTTGAAGCGCCAGTGATTACTGCACCACCGACAACGGATGAAACGGGTTTAATTGAGTCAACAGAGCCAGTCGTTGCAGCAAAACCAAGTTTTATCTTACAAGTTCGTAGTTATCCAGATCCAGATAGTGCTGATGCTCGACGTGCGGAGATTATTCTCAATGGTTTATCTGCAGATGTCATGAAAACCACTGAAGGCGGCCAGACATGGTATCGAGTTGTTTCTGGACCTTATGATTCACAACAAGCTGCCGTGATCGCACAACAAACTTTGCAACACAGCGGTATCGATTCAATTGTTGTGAAGCGATAAGCGCTTCTATCGTTATATATAGCTTTTTATCTTCTTTAAATAAAAACCATCGCAAGATGGTTTTTTTGATCCTGAAAAATGACTGAATGAGATCATGCATTTTATAGTTCAAAAGTATTGCTCATATTTCTTAAATATCGTCGGACTTCAAGAATCGATAAAGCCAAAAGAATCATTATGCTTTTATCTATAAATCTTTGCTGACTCACACAGATGAGTCTTTATAAAATCATCAATCCATTGCGACACTTGATGGGCATGTACTTTTGCTAAATCATGCTGTCCATCTTTCACAATTTTCAATGTTGAATATTTTAGTTTTGAATTTAAATACTGCCCTACCGCAACGGGACTAATAGAATCGGAATCACCCCATATCAATAAGACTGGACATTGAATATGCTGTAATTGATAATCTAAATATTCATGATGTTGAACAAACCAATCAGGCACGGAGAGGTCTTTTTGATAGGCAGTACGCCAGTCGACAACATCGAAGAAACTCATATCTATTCCCCCTGATGTTGCGACCAAAACCAGAGTTTGAATTAATTCTGGTTTCTGTAATGCCATTTGAACCGCAAAAATTCCACCCATTGATTGTGCAATCAACACAGTCGGTTCAACAATTTGACTCAGCACATGATTTTGCAAATCTTGAAAGCTTTGAACCTCTAGATGAGGCTCATATTCGCTAAACCCTGGATAAAAAATCACTTTTTTTGACCATTGCTCGGGCAATTTCTCAATCACTGGTTGCCAAAACTTTGTACTTCCAGATGCACCGGGAAGAAAAGTTAATTCCCTACAATTGCTTTCCACAATCATTGTTAAGCTCTATTGGTTTTTGTTCTTAGTCTTGAGTCAGAGTTACTTTTGACTCTAAGTAAGTTTTTACTCTGAATCAGTTTTTACTCTGAGTCAGTCTTTGCTTTTAGCCTTAGCATTTACATAATGAGGACGTTGAGTAATTCTTTGAACGAATTTTTCAATGTTTGGATATTTTTTTCCCATACGTTCTTGGATCGCAATTAAAGGAAAACTCATTTGAATATCTGCAAAAGAAAAATCTCCAGCGAAATAATCATTATTTTTTAAATATTGTTCTAGAAAATCCACGTGTTCATTTAAACGAGGCTTCGTAAATCCATCTTGCACGCCATCAACAATTTTATTGGCCAGTGGTCTCACAATAAAAGGAACTTTGGGTGGAACCAAAGATAACACTAGAGTCATGACCAGTAATGGCATGAGTGAACCTTCTGCATAATGCATCCAATAATTATATTGATTTAAATCTTGAGCATTGGTCGGCTTAAACTTATTTTCAGCATCATAGTTATGCTGTAAATAATCTAAAATGACCGCAGACTCTGCAACGGTCAAATCGCCGTCAGTTAAAATTGGGGCTTTACCCAATGGATGTATCGCTTTGAGCTCAGGCGGTGCTGACATGGTCGGAAGACGTTTATAATGCTTGATCTGATAATCAACGCCTAATTCTTCTAATGCCCATAAAATGCTTAATGAACGTGATTGTTCTAAGTGATGCAATGTAATCATTATTTTCACCTCAGCTTTGAGCTTCGACTATAGCTTAGATTCATAAAAAAATGACATCCTGCTTTACACAAAATGTCATTTTATATACCTATTCAACACCATAAAAACGAAGCCATTTCATCTTTCCATAAAAAGCTATTTTGCTTTTATATAAAGGCCTTCATGAGCCATGCTTATGTTTAGAGCAATGTCGTCTTAATTTCGACACTTCGTAATAAAGTCTTGGTCACAGGTGTCTTTTGACAAATATCCAAAACTTTTTGCTGTAGCTCTGCTGAGAGTGGCTGAGCAAATTTCAAATGGCGCTCAATCCATTCTTGGCCTTCTTTATTAGCATTGAAATCAGCTTCAACGTAAAACTCACCCAAATCAATGTCTTTATGTTTGGCATACATTCTTAAGGTAATCATGGTGCAAGAAATTAAGCCAGAACAGATAAAATCATAAGGCGCCAAACCTTGATCTTGACCACCAAATGATTCTGGTTTATCTGTTATTAATTGATGCTTACCACTCGTCACATCCCCTGACCAAGGCTCAGGACGTGTTTGAACTTTCGCATTTGCAATAATCGCCATGTTTTAATCCTTATTTTTAGCTCATTGTCATTTTCATCGCATTCGAACGCTTAA
>JAHLFF010000277.1 GCA_018883945.1 Candidatus Acinetobacter avistercoris | reverse complement strand
AAGTTTGAGTGATCTTCACATCGCTTTAAAATTGTTTAATTGAATCATTCAATAAAGCTGCTGAGATGCAGCTTTTTTAGTTCAGATTCAATTTATCGGAAATGTCATTTTGGTATGTTTTTTGAATGATTCATTCAGGCTATTTAGGTCAGTGAATCATAAACAAACGATCTAAATTAATTTTACGACTAGCTCAAACTTAAGCAGGGGCTCGACAATGACAAATCCAAACTCAACGGGTTTGCTAGAACGCTTATTTAAATTAAGCGAAAACAAAACGACTTTCAGAACTGAGGTTCTTGCGGGTATAACCACATTCTTAACTATGTGTTATATCATCATTGTTAACCCTTTGATTCTGTCTGAAACAGGGATGGATCATGGCGCTGTCTTTGTCGCAACATGTTTGGCTGCTGCCATCGGTTGCTTGGTCATGGGCATTATCGCAAACTATCCAATCGCATTAGCACCTGGTATGGGTTTGAACGCATACTTTACCTATTCAGTTTGTATCGGTATGGGTGTGCCATGGCAAACAGCTTTAGCAGCTGTATTTGTTTCAGGTTTAGTCTTTATTGCGATTAGCATGTTCAAAATCCGTGAAGCGATTGTGAATGCTATTCCTATGTCGTTGAAGTTCGCTATCGGCGGTGGTATTGGTCTGTTCCTTGCCTTAGTTGCGTTAAAAAATTCAGGCATTATCGTTGCAAACCAAGCGACATTTGTTGGCTTGGGTGACTTAAAAGAACCTACAGTCTTATTGTCATTATTCGGTTTCTTTATGGTTGTCGTGATGCATCACTTCAAAGTACGTGGTGCGATCATCATCAGTATTTTGGTCATCACAGGCTTGGCGACTGCACTGGGTTTGAATGAATTTAAAGGTGTTGTTGGTGCAATTCCGTCTATGGCGCCAACATTCATGCAAATGGATTTTGAAGGCTTATTTACAGCATCCTTAATTGGTGTGATTTTTGTCTTTTTTTTGGTTGATTTATTCGACTCAACAGGAACATTGGTGGGCGTTTCTCATCGTGCTGGGTTGCTTAAAGATGGTAAATTACCACGTTTGAAAAAAGCACTTTTTGCAGATTCAAGCGCAATTGTGGCAGGTGCTGCACTGGGTACTTCATCGACAACCCCATATATTGAATCATCTGCAGGTGTTGCAGCGGGTGGTCGTACGGGTTTGACTGCTGTTGTGGTCGGTTTGTTATTTGTGGCATGTTTATTCTTAGCACCACTTGCACAATCTGTTCCTGGTTTTGCCACAGCTCCAGCATTGTTATTTGTTGGTGTACTGATGATTCAAGGTATTACCAATATTGATTGGGAAGATATTACAGAAGCTGTACCGGCTTTCTTGACCATCATCTTTATGCCATTTGCCTATTCAATTGCCGATGGTATCGCAATGGGTTTTATTAGCTATGCATTAATAAAATTGTTTACTGGTAAAGCAAAAACTGTTCCTTATATGGTTTGGATTATTGCACTGCTTTGGGTTCTGAAATTTGCAATGTATGGCGGTTAAGCCCTCAAATGTTGCTGAGGGTGTAAACGCTGTTTACACCCTTTTTTATAAAATGAGTTTTTGTTTTTTATTTAATTTTTAATTTGAATCTCTTTATCATTTTGATAAGGGTTTTGAGTAGAGTTTTAACGACAGTTTTGAGGATTGAACATGAAGCAATTAGCGCTTATTCGTGCATTACCTAAAGCAGAATTACACGTACATATTGAAGGAACGTTTGAGCCTGAACTCATGTTTTCGATCGCTCAGCGAAATCAAATTGATATTCCATACAAGTCTGTTGAAGACGTAAAACAAGCCTATAATTTTCATAATTTACAGTCATTTTTAGATATCTATTATGCTGGTGCCGCAGTACTGATTCATGAACAAGATTTTTATGATTTAGCATGGGCATATTTTGAGAAATGTGCTGAAGATCATGTGGTACATACAGAAATGTTCTTTGATCCACAGACGCATACTGATCGTGGTATTGCATTTGAAGTGGTTTTAAATGGCTTAAAACGTGCTTGCGACGATGCCAAAGAAAAACTGGGCATTAGCTCACACTTGATTATGTGTTTCTTACGCCACTTAAGTGAAGAAGCTGCATTTAAAACCTTAGAACAAGCTTTACCATTCAAAGATCATATTATTGGTGTGGGTTTAGACTCAAGTGAAGTCGGTCATCCACCATCGAAGTTTGAGCGTGTTTTTGCTCAGGCACGTGAAGCAGGTTTCTTGATTGTTGCGCATGCAGGTGAAGAAGGGCCAGCTGAATATGTTTGGGAAGCTTTGGATTTATTAAAAGTAAATCGTATTGATCATGGTGTGCGTTCAGAAGAAGATCCAGTGCTTATGCAGCGATTGATTCTCGAAAAAATGCCCCTGACAGTTTGTCCATTAAGTAACTTAAAGCTACATGTAGTTCAAGATATGGCGGAGCATAATATTCGTCGTTTGTTACAGCAAGGTGTGCATGTGACGGTTAATTCAGATGATCCATCATACTTTGGCGGTTATATGAATGATAACTTTATTGCGATTACTGAAGCGCTAGATTTAACTGAGGATGAACTTAAGCAATTAGCGATTAACTCATTCGAAGCGTCATTTATTTCAGATGCTGAAAAACAAGCATGGAAAAATAAAATTTTGGCCCTTGCTGTATAAGTGGGTTAAAAGGTTTTTGAAATAAAAAATGACCCAAGTCAAAAGTATTCTGGCTTGGGTTTAAATCACTCAGTATTTTTAAAATATAATATTATCAAATCCAATATTCTCAAATTTAGTATCCTCAAACCCAGTATTCTCAAATCGATTACTCTAAAGAATGATTTAACATGAAATATCGTCTCAGACTTGTTTTAACGATCATCGTATTGGCTGGCTGTATCGCGGGTTGTAGTGATGCATCTGTTGCAAAAAATATGCTGAAGCCAGTCATTAAAAATCAATGTGCACAAGAATTAGAGCAATCTAAACTCTGGAAGGTCAGTACTTATTTAATGACTACATCGAAGAAACAGCAAGTTGCTCAAGACGTATGTGAATGTGTTGCGGAAAATGCACTTACCTATATACCCAGCAAGGATTTACTTCGTGCCATGCTGGATGAAGAGGTAAAAAAACAAGTGACTCAAAAAGCAGTATTGAATAGTGTTAAAGCGTGTATTTTGCAGAGCAAAGAATAAAGCACCATCATCGATATCGATAAATAGTGCTGTATTGAGTGAATGTTTAGAACGAATTTTAATGACTAAAATGAATTTTATTCACATAAAATAAGTGACTCAAAAAGTCGAGTTTCTTATTTATCGCGTTTCAACATACTGTTTAAGACATTATCTTTGTCTATAAAGTGATGCTTAAGTGCCGCTGCAATATGGCCAACTAACAATAGACCTGCTGCCCATGAAATCCAGATGTGTAAAGGTTTCACGATTGCGGTAACCGCAGGATTTTCACCAATTAAAGCGGGAATATCGAAAAGATAAAGGACGGGTGCAGGGTAGCCCACGCTCCAACTGTATAAACAACCAGTGATGGGTAAGGCCAACAGCATAAAATAAAGTGCCAAATGCCCAAGATGCGCGGCTTTTTTCATCGCAGGGGACATTGAGTGGGGAAGCTCTGGAGTAGGATGGGTATAACGCCAAAAAATACGAACAACCACCAAGAAGATAATAGTTGTGGCAATATTTTTATGCAAACTAATCACATCGCCTTTAAAACTGCCATCGACATCATAGCTCAAGAAGTTACCACTATAAAAACCAATAATCCAAGCCAAAATAAAGATAATCGCCATAAGCCAGTGTAAAACTTGTGCTGTTCGCGTGTAATACTGGGAGGTATTTTTCATTTTAAGATTCTGTTATTTTGTTGGGCTTATGCTAAAGCAACTGAATTAAGAAAGTAAGACATCGGATAGAACAGTGTGTTGAGAATCTGCAACAATAAGTGCTGTCAAAGTGTGCATCTAGGCTGCTTTACTCAAATAGATATTTCTTAATATTTGAACTTTGGGCAAAATACCGCTACATGTTGAAAATATGATAAGGATAAAATTGTGAAAAAATTAATCGCATTACTTGCGCCAATCGCTTTAGCTTTATCTGCTTGTGCTACAGGTACAACAGAAAATGGAACGACTGCATCGAGCACGACTCAACAATTGGGTTCTGCAGCACTTAAAATTGCCATTAATGCAAAATGTACCACTGAGTTAAATAACCTTGCTGCTTGGCAGACTGCAACAAAGTTGATGACTACAGATCAAAAAAATAATATCCAAACAGAAATTTGTGGTTGTGTAAGTGAAAAAGCACCTCAAAGTGTTACCACTGTAGATTTAGCAACAGCAGCCATTGATCCAACTGCACGTGCAACCATCGTTTCTAATGTTGTCACAAAAACGATTAATGCGTGTGTAGCTGAAGCTGTAAAGTAAACACTTGATATAATAAGAGCAGGCTGATATTTCAGCCTCTTTTTTTTGGGAATGAGATATGTTAATTGCGGGTACTGATGAAGCTGGACGTGGTCCATTGGTGGGTGCTGTGGTTGCGGCAGCTGTAATTTTAGATCCAAACCGACCGATTGAAGGCTTGAATGATTCTAAAAAATTAACTGAGAAAAAAAGAGAAAAACTGTTTATTGAGATTCAAGAAAAAGCGATTGCATGGGCAATAGCTGAAGCGACTCATGAAGAAATTGATGACATTAATATTTTACAGGCATCATTACTTGCAATGCGACGTGCTGTTGAAGCCTTAAATATTTGTCCAGATCATGTCCGTGTCGATGGAAATAAATTGGTGCACGGTCTAGAGATGAGTTGTGAAGCCGTCATTGGGGGGGATGCGATACATCAAGAAATTTCTGCTGCAAGTATTCTGGCGAAAGTCACTCGTGATCGTCAAATGGTCGCGTTAGATCAGAAATATCCTCAGTATGGTTTTGCCAAACATAAGGGGTATCCAACAAAAGCGCATTTTGAGGCGATTGCACTACATGGTGTGATTAATGAACACCGTCGTAGTTATGGCCCAGTCAAGAAAGCATTGGGGTTATTGGACTAAAGTGAACATTATTTAAATCAATTAAGCCTTATTCATCATTGTTTTAGATAAATTTAAAGCGGCTAAGTAGCCGCTTTAGTACCAAAATCATTAAAATCTTAGCGATTAAAATCATTCTGCGTCACCGTCGCATTCTCTTCTTCAAAAGATGGTTGGTATTCTTGATCTAAGTGCTGCAAATGTTCATGCATTGCACGTTCATGTTGAATTCTTTGATAGATTTCTTCACGATGTACTGATACTTCTTTGGGTGCATTTACACCAATACGTACTTGATTGCCTTTGACACCGAGTACAGTAACACTGACTTGGTCTCCAATCATTAATGTTTCCCCGACACGACGGGTAAGAATCAGCATGTTTATCTCCTTGCTTATACGCTAAACCTGCGATAGTTTTTTCAAAAAGCGAAACAACAACCTCGGTATTTACGAGAAATTTTAACAGATAATTGTGATGAAATATGCAATCTCGTCACAAGACTATTTAAATCTTACAAAAAACCTTCTGGGCTAATATAACAGAGCCACTATAAAAAAAACTATAGTGGCTCATAATATTTATGCATCTTCATAGTATCTAAAATACTATGAATTGTGATTATGCACGTACGCTAGATTCACCACTTTCACGATCTAA
Organism: Candidatus Acinetobacter avistercoris; assembly: GCA_018883945.1. Lineage (GTDB taxonomy): Bacteria > Pseudomonadota > Gammaproteobacteria > Pseudomonadales > Moraxellaceae > Acinetobacter > Acinetobacter avistercoris. The sequence continues at coordinate 36,088 of JAHLFF010000277.1, read as the reverse complement.
ACCAAATGCAGTGTGTAAAGCACGAACGGCAAGTTCTAAATAACGTTCATCAATGATCACAGAAATCTTAATTTCTGAAGTAGAGATCATTAAAATATTAATTCCTTCATCTGCAAGTGAAGTAAACATTGTGCTCGCAACGCCTGCATGTGAGCGCATACCAACACCAACGATCGATACTTTTACAATATTGTCACGTGTAGACACTTCACGCGCACCAATTTTTGCTGCAGTTGCTTCGAGAATCGCTTTTGCTTTGGCAAGTTCAGTACGATTTACAGTAAAGGTAAAATCAGTTGTACCATCTTCCTCAACATTCTGGATGATCATATCCACTTCAATGTTGGCAGCACTAATAGGCGATAGGATTTTAGAAGCAATACCTGGTTCATCAGGCACACCTAAAATAGTCAATTTTGCTTCATCACGGTTAAAAGCAATACCCGAAATAATTGGCTGTTCCATATTATCTTCCGCTTCAGTGGTAATCAAAGTGCCGACGTTATTTTTGAAGTCTTCGTCGAATGCGCCATCATTGTCATTATCAAAACTTGATAATACGCGTAAAGGGACTTGATATTTCCCTGCAAATTCTACAGAGCGAATTTGTAAAACTTTTGAACCCAGAGATGCCATTTCGAGCATTTCTTCAAAAGAAATACGATCAATTTTTTTGGCTTTAGGTGCAACGCGTGGATCTGTGGTGTAAACACCATCAACATCTGTGTAAATTTGGCATTCATCGGCTTTTAACGCAGCAGCAATCGCTACACCAGATGTATCTGAGCCCCCACGACCCAGTGTAGTCGTGTTGCCATTTTCATCAAAGCCTTGGAAACCAGCAACAACTAAAACACGACCAGCATTTAAGTTTTCTGTTAATACATCCGTATTAATAGACTCAATACGTGCTTTATTAAAGGCGCTGTCCGTTTTAAGTCCGACTTGGCGACCTGTTAATGACTTCGCTTCAACACCAATAGAGTTAAGCGCCATCGATAACATTGCAATCGTTACCTGTTCACCCGTAGAAACCATTTGGTCAATTTCACGAGGATCAGGTGTCTCGGTTATGGCTTTGGCTAAAGCAAGCAGGCGATTCGTTTCGCCACTCATTGCTGAAACCACAACCACCACTTGGTGACCATGATCATGCCAACGCTTAACACGACGAGCAACATTTAAAATGCGCTCGGGAGTACCCATAGAAGTACCGCCATATTTTTGAACGATTAGTGCCATAGTTGTTCCATAAAAGCCATGACCCTGAAAACACCTTCAGGGTCCGTTACACAAAAATTGAAGTCTTATTTTGTTTCTAACCAAGCAGTTAATGCTGCCATGGTTGGTGCAAACTTCTCGTTAAGTGGCGCGCCACCTTGTGCCAAATCAGGCTTACCACCACCTTTACCACCAAGCTCATTTGCTAAGTGTTTAATGATGTCACCTGCTTTAATGTGAGCAGTAAAGTCTTTTGCAACCGATGCAATTAAGCTGACTTTGTCATCATCTACACCTGCAAGGACAATAACGGCATTGTCTAGTTTAGATTTCACACCGTCATGCAAATTACGAAGTGATTTTGCATCCATATTTTGAACAGTCGTTATCAATGTTGTACGACCAGCAATTGTTTGAACTTGGCTTAAAAGTTCTGATGCTTGGAAATGCGCTAACTTTTGATTCAACTGTTCAATTTGTTTTTGCAACTGATGTGCGGTTTCAACGACTGCTTCAACTTTTTCGACAGTTTGATGGTTTTGTGCTTTCAACAAACTGTTAATGTGTTGAACATTTCGCTCAGTGTTTTGAATCATATCAACAGCTTTGCTGCCAGTCACTGCCTCAATACGACGAATACCAGCCGCTACGCCACCTTCAGAGGTGATTTTAAACAGACCGATATCACCTGTACGTTTGACGTGAATACCACCACAAAGTTCGATTGAAAAGTTTTTATCTTCAATCACAGAACCCATTGAAAGTACACGGACTTCATCACCATATTTCTCACCGAACAACATCATCGCGCCTTTAGCTTTTGCAGACTCGATATCAAGTAGTTCTGTAGAAACAGGTGTGTTTGCAATAACTTCAGCGTTTACGAGACGTTCAATCTCTTGGATTTGTTCTAAAGAAACAGGTTGGTCATTGGCAAAGTCAAAACGTAAAATATCGCTTGCAACCAAAGAACCTTTTTGTTGTACATGTGAGCCTAATACTTGACGTAAAGCCGCATGTAACAAATGGGTTGCAGAGTGGTTACGAGCAGTTGCAGCACGAATATCGGCTTTAACAATTGCTTCTACCTGTTGAGTCGCCTTTAAGCTTCCGACAGTAACGATTCCTTGATGGACAAAAGCACCACCAGATTTCTTGGTGTCTTGAACTTCAAAAATACCCGTTTCGTTTTTGAATAGGCCCGTATCACCAATTTGACCGCCGCTTTCAGCATAGAAAGGGGTTTGGTTAAGGACAATTAATGCGTCATCGCCTTCAACGACTTCATCAACTTGTTCGCCATCTTTATAGATTGCAATAATTTGACCTTGGCTTTGAGTTGCATCATAGCCATCAAATTGTGTTTCGCCTTCAACATTCACAATGGTGTTGTAGTCGATTGAGAACTTACCAGCATCACGTGCGCGTTGACGTTGAGCAGCCATTTCTACTTCGAAACCTGCTTCATCAATTGTGAGTTCACGTTCACGTGCGATGTCTGCAGTTAAGTCAGCAGGGAAGCCGTAAGTATCATAAAGCTTAAATACCACCGCACCTGGAATAACAGAACCTTTCAAATTCGCTAATTCACCTTCAAGCAATTTCAAACCTTGCTCTAAGGTTTTCGCGAACTGTTCTTCTTCTTTCAGTAACTGCGCTTCTATACGAGCTTGTTGTGCTGCAAGTTCAGGATATGCATCACCCATGACAGCAATTAACGGCTGTAACATTTTATGGAAGAATGAACCTGTTGCACCGAGTTTGTTACCATGACGAACTGCTCGACGGATAATACGACGCAGCACATAACCACGGCCTTCGTTTGAAGGATTAACACCATCTGCGATTAAGAAGCAGCATGAACGTGCATGGTCAGCAACAACTTTAAGTGAAGCTGGATATTCAACAGCTTTGTTTTCAGCTTTTGCAGTGGCTTCAAGATCAGAGGTATCTAAACCAATGATTTCAGCAGCAGGTTTTAATAAGTTTTGGAATAGGTCGATTTCATAGTTTGAATTGACGTGTTGTAATACCGCAGAAATACGTTCCAAGCCCATGCCTGTATCAACAGAAGGCGCAGGAAGAGGGTGCAATACACCATCCGCAGTGCGGTTAAACTGCATGAAGACGTTGTTCCAGATTTCAATGAAACGATCGCCATCTTCTTCAGGAGAACCTGGTAGGCCACCCCAAATATGATCACCGTGATCAAAGAAAATTTCAGAACATGGACCACAAGGACCTGTGTCACCCATTGCCCAGAAGTTATCAGATGCGTATTGACCACCTTTGTTATCACCAATACGGATAATGCGGCTTGCATCTAGACCAATTTCTTTGTTCCAGATATCGAATGCTTCATCATCTGTATGATAAACAGTGGCATAAAGTTTATCTTTTGGTAGTGCTAACCAATTTTCACCTGTTAGAAAATCCCAAGCAAAAGTAATGGCATCACGTTTAAAATAATCACCGAAAGAAAAGTTACCGAGCATTTCAAAGAAAGTATGGTGACGAGCTGTATAGCCAACATTGTCTAAATCGTTGTGTTTACCACCAGCACGGACACATTTTTGTGAACTCGTTGCACGTACATAATCACGTTTTTCAAGACCTAAAAAACAGTCTTTGAATTGGTTCATGCCCGCGTTAGTAAACAATAAAGTCGGGTCATTGGCTGGTACGAGAGAACTCGACGCGACACGTGTATGCCCTTGCGACTCAAAGTAACGCAAAAATGCTTCACGGATTTCAGCGGATGTCATTAAACGAGTACTCACAACCAAGTCACTCCATATATTCGTATTTGGCAAAAGCATTCAGATTGAGTCTAACGAATGATTGCTCACTTCTGAATGCAGGCTTAATTTTTTAAAACGCCAAATTATAACGGAAAATACCTGTTCAACCAATGATTATTAGGCAAATTTGAACTTTAAGTAAAATGCTAAGAAGCTTTATATCAATGAGGATTTAAAAGTGATTGTCATTGAACAATATTCAAGCATCACAGTTTAGGCTGGTGCTCATATTAAGATCTAAATTTTTGAAGCGGTATTTTAGAAGCGGTATTTTAAAAGCAATGCTTTTGAAGTAATGTTTTCGAGGTAAAAATTTAGAAGGAATAGAACTCGTTCATAAGTTAAAAAAAATGGTATATCAAAGAAGTCTAATTTTTAAGTTTTGATTAAGTTAGTGCTGACATGATGGCCTAAAATATTTAAATACATCGTCTTATGTCATCTCTTTCTAAATTTGCCATCTCTCAAATCATTGTCATCTTCATGCTCGTTTTGATTTTATATGTATTTTTTCCTGTCGCAGGAGCATTGGATCGTAATATTATTGAAAACTGGATGACATCACAGGGTGATTTTTATCTGAGAGAGCATTGGGCTTTGGCGACATTAGGACATCAATACGTTAAGTGGATATTGATATTTTGTATGTTGTTGGTTTTGTTGCGATGGATTTTATCTTTTAATTTTAAGCATAGTAAAACTAAGCTAAATAAAAATAATGAAAGTAAAAGCAATGAAAGTAAAACGAAGGAAATTAAAACCAAGCATAGTAAAACAAAGCAAAGTCAGTCTAAGCAAAATTCTGAGAATCAATGGCGTTCTGGCTATTTCTTTTTGATGTTGCTGTTCCCCATTATTTTGATTGGAATTTTAAAAGCACATTCAGTACATGCTTGCCCTTGGAATATGACCCTCAGTGCACAGGATCATTTTAATTGGATATTGAATGCTACAGCAGGGCATTGCTTCCCCGGTGGACATGCATCAGCAGGCTTTAGCATTTTGGCTGGCTACTTTGTATATCGTGATCGAGATACAAAGCTAGCGCATTTTTATTTAATTGCAGGGATTGTACTGGGGTTTGCAATGGGCTGGGCACAAATGATGCGTGGCGCGCATTTCCTCAGTCATAATCTTTGGACAGGCGTGATTATATGGACTGTTAATGTCGTAAGTTATTTGATTTTCTATTCAAAATTAAATCCCAAACGATCCTCTTAACCATTAAGCAGGCGTCATATTGATGGGTAATTTTACCGTAACTTTTAAGCCACCCAAGTCATCACTTTTTGCAAAAACGAGCTGACCACCTAGACGCTCAGTGGCTTTATTGACAATCGATAATCCTAAACCACTGCCAATTTCGGTATGATTCTCGATTCGATAAAAGCGCTTTAAAATCTCACTATATTGGTTTGGATCAATACCGGGGCCGCTATCTTCAATATCAATTAATGCATAATCTGATTGTTTTGATAACGAGACATTAATCATGCCGTTTTGCGGCGTATACTTTATGGCATTATCAATTAAATTATAAATAATAGAATGAATCGCGGATTCATCGCTATGCATAAAAATATCAGGGTGTTCGGTTAAGCCTAAGTCAATATTTTTTTGAAGCGAAAAGGGAATGAGCTGCTCAATACAATTAAAAGCGATCTCGCTCAATTTGAAGTCTTGATAATGAATCAAAGAGGGAAGTGTCGTATCTTGTTGAGCAAGACTGAGTAATTGCGCGACAAGATGCTGAATACGAGCAAGTCCTTTGCTGTGTTGTTGCAAGGCATTTGAATCTGGAAACTCTTTTAATAAAATCGTACTTTGCAAATTTAAAGCCGTAATTGGTGTTCGCAGTTCGTGTGCGGCATCAGCAATGAATTGCCGCTGTTCTTGTTGCCCCAGTGAAATTTTTTCAAATAGACGATTTATTTCTTGGATGGTGGGCATGATTTCATCTGGATATGCTTGATGATCAATCGGATGTAAATCATTGGGTTGACGTTGTGCCAAGGCTAATTTTAAATCTTCTAGAGGTCGTAGACTCAGCACAATAATCCAACTTAAACCAATGATCATTAAAGTCATTAAAGGTATAAAGGGGAGGAAGATACTGGTTGCCAGTTCAAGCGCCAGTTGTTTACGAACAGATTGCTGTTGGCTGACTTGAATCTGTACATCATCGAGTGGTAAGACATAAGTGTACCAAAGCTCATTATTGGCTTTGTGGGTATAAAATCCTGCTTCATTGACGGGTTGAACGAGTAAGTTTAAAGGATGTTTTTGATCACTGTGATCTTTGTAGGCCCAAACATCGACAAATAGATCTTCTTCTTCATAGTGTTTATTAGGATTGAAATCACTTTGCGTTAATACGGTTTCTGCTTCAATTGAATGTTTAGCCAAATAACGCATCTGTGCATCAATAATTTCGCTAGATTCATGTAGTGCAATTAAATAGGCTGAAAGCATTAACAAGCAGCCCATGACCAGGCTAAAAATGAGCGTATAGAGCAATAAGGTTTTACGTAATGAGAAACTTTTGAATAGTTTCATAAATGGCGTCTCAAGTTAGCCTTTATCCCAGTCGATAGCCTAAGCCACGGATATTTCTTATGAAATCTTTACCAAGTTTAGAGCGTAAATGATGGATATACACTTCCACGGTATTACTGCTGATTTCATGTTCGAAACTATAAAGTTTTTCTTCTAAATTTGCTTTAGAAAAAATTTTATTGGGATGGTTTAACAGCGCCCGTAATAAAGCCCATTCTCGATTTGAAAGTTCAATCGGTTGACCATGAAACGTTGCTGCTACATTGGTTTCATCAAGTATGAGTCCAGCATGACTCAAGATCGAATTATTCTCTGTAGGATTTTTACTTCGTCTTAAGAGCGCATGTATGCGTGCCAAAAGCTCATCAAATTCATAAGGTTTAATGAGATAATCATCTGCACCGTGATTGAGTCCATCTATTCTTTGTTGCAATTGATCACGTGCTGAGATAATAAACACGGGCAAATTAGGTTGATGCTGACGGATGTTTTTGAGTACGCTCATACCGTCCATCATCGGTAAGCCTAAATCCAAAATGACCAAGTCGACTTTGTGTTCTTTAATGTATTTGAGACCCACTAAGCCGTTATTGACCCATTCCACTTGAAAGCCGTGATAAGTCAATAGTGTGACCGTCGACTCAGCAATCATGAAGTCATCTTCGATTAATAAAATCTGTGTCATGCTCGCCGCCTTATACTGAACTATTACATTGATTCAGCATATTGAACTCTGAATTCATGACTTCTGATTTTATATCTAATACATTTAATAAAGTAGAAAATAAATAATCTTGGCTTAGCGGTTTTTGCTGATTATTGCTGAGACAAGCCACTTGTTGTGCATTATGTTGTCGCCATTTTTCTGAAAACCACAAGACCATTGGAACATGGGTTTGTTGGCTTGGCGCTATCGCGTAAGGTGATCCATGCAGATATAAACCGTGTTCACCCGTAGATTCACCATGATCAGAAAGATACCAAAATGCAGTTTGATAATGAGGTAATTGTTTTAAGGTATCAATGGTGTCGCTCAATACATGGTCAGTATAAACAATTGAATTATCATAGCTATTGATGAGTTCTTGTTGACTGCAACCCTGTATCGATTTGCTTTCACACATGGGTTTAAAGTGCTGATATTGAGGTGTGGATCGTTTGTAATATGCAGGTCCATGACTTCCCATTTGGTGTAATACAATCAATCGAGGTTGAGTGTCTGTGCTTTTAATCTGCTCGATATAGCGTTTTAAACTATCAACCAAAATTTCGTCCAAACATTCTTTATCTGCATCACACCATTTTGCTTTGATGTCTTGTGGAATCGTATATTGCTCAACACGATTACAGACGTCTTTACATCCAGAATTGTTGTCAATCCATGTCACTTTGTAGCCTGCTCGCTGTGCAATGTCGAGTAACCCTTCACGGTTTAGTGCTATATCTTCTTTATAATTTTTTCTTTGCATTCCCGAAAACATACAAGGCAAAGACACCGCCGTTGCTGTACCGCAACTACTGACTTGGCTAAAATTCAAAGTATCTTGTTTTTGCAGTTCTGGATTGGTGTTTTTCGCATATCGATTGAGTGAAAAGCTTTCTGCACGTGCGGTTTCACCGACAACCAAGACCATGAGTTTCGGCATATTTTCTTGTTGTATATTTTGGACGCGATGAGCATCTGTGCCGTAATGGACCAAAGGAAGATTCTTTTTAGGCGCTTTTTTTTAGATAATATGATGTCGTTGAAGCAATTAAATTTTGTGGGGAAATCATTCCTTTTAAATCGCGGTTTTCTCTAAAAATCGCGGCATAATCCACATAGTAGATAAATAGTGTACCGCATAGGATGATGCTCGCACTAAATATGTGGATGATTTTAAAACCAAATTCTTTAACCAAAGGACGTTTTTGAATAGGAAGGTAAATAAACAACAGAACAGGCAAGATCACAAAGAAAAAAAACCACTTTAATAATGCCCAAGACATTAGATCTAGACTTTCATTCAGGTTGGTTTGGATTGCATTTTGGATTTGATCGGGTGAAATAATGACCCCCAAATTGGTGACAAAGTAGCTGCTTAATCCTCCAAATAAAATTAAAACAACGCTCATCACTTTTACGGTATAGGGCCACAAAAGTATTTGCATTAAAAGATGATATGCCGATATGACAATAATCATGGAAGAGACAATAAATAATATTGAATTCAAGCCGATGTAAGGCGTTAAGGCCCTTAATTTACTATAAAAACTGATATTTAACGCAATGGCTAACCACGTCGAAAGTAGTAATGAATATTGATTCAAACTTAAAGTGGGTAAACGGATTTTATTTGATTTTATAAACAGCATAACGACACTGATGAAATAAAGATAAGATTCGAACTATAGAATTTGAATCTTAAAACTGACTTAAAATGAATCTAATCAGCATGCTTCATAAGTCAAATAAAATATGGCGCTGAAAATAAGCCACCAAGAAACTCGAAATCCGTTAAAATACGAAACACTTAATGCTCAATCTATTCAATATACAGAGGCAACATGCAACGTATCGCTATTAATGGTTTTGGACGAATCGGCCGCAATGTATTACGTGCTTGGTTTGAAAATCCAAAAGATTTCAATTTTGAAATTGTGGCCATTAACGATATCGCGGATGTAGAAACACTGATTCATCTGTTTAAATATGATACGACGCACGGTAGGTTTAAGGGCGATGTAGAGCTGATCTATCGTGATCAACTCCCTTATTTAGACATCGCAATGGGGCAAGCACACCTTAGCGTTCAGGTCTTAAATCAGGCGAATCCAGAACATTTGACGTGGGGCGATCTGAATATTGACGTGGTTTTGGAGTGTACGGGTTTATTTCGGTCACGCGAAGCTGCGACCAAACATATTCAGGCTGGTGCTCATCGGGTGATTATTGGTGCTGCTCCATTTGACAGTGTTGATGCCGCGATCGTCTATGGTGTTAATCATCATGAAGTAAAAGCAGAAGATCAGATCATTTCAAGTGTTTCCTGTACCACTCAAGCTTTAGTGCCTTTGGTAAAAATTGTTGATGATGCATTCGGGATCGATACCGCTTTGATGACTGAAATTCATGCTTTAACTGCAGATCAGTCTGTATTGGATCAGGCACACCGAGATTTACGTCGAGCGCGAGCATCGGGACAAAATATTATTCCAACGACATCATCGGCTTTGGGTGCATTGAAAAATGTTATGCCTAAAATGGAAAATCGCATCGACGGTTATTCGATTCGTGTACCTACCATTAATGTGGCTGCAATTGATTTAACTTTTACCTCTTTAAATGAAATCAATGTTGTTTCCTTAAATGATGCGCTGATTAAAGCTGCACGTCATGAATACACAGAAATTATGGATGTGACCGATGAGCCATTGGTGTCTTCGGACTTTAATCACTCACCCTATTCATTGATTGTTGATTTAACGCAAACCATGGTCGTAGGTAAGCAAGCCAAAGTTTTTGCTTGGTATGATAATGAATGGGGCTATGCCAACCGTTTATTAGACTTATGTGATTCTTTTTATAAACAAACGAAATTATAAACTGAGAAATAAGTCCGCTTGTTTATCAGTGATAGTAATGAAATTGAGACTGGAAAAAGCTAGCGTGTAATCTTTCATTTGATTGATTTTATAGGCTTTAAATTGAAGGTATGACGAATATTAAAGCAGAGAAAGCGGTCTTTAAAGTAAGGAAAGCAGTCTTTAAAGTCGAGATAACGGACTTTAAACTTGTCATAAAAAGTTAAAAGCTAAGTTTAAGTTATTCAATTTTTGACTGAAATATTGGTTATTTGAAGTGATTAATATTCTGGCTTTATTTGCTGTAGTGACAGAATGACTGTCCGAAAATATTCTTATGTTAATTGAATACAATCATTCTTTTGGAATTCATTATTCAAAAAACACACTTATCATGAGTATTGCCTCATCTTCACATTCTTCCAAAGGGAGAAGGAATTTTTTAACTATCAATTTTATTCCCATTCAATGATCATTTTTCGACTTATGAAAAAAATCTAATGATTCCTATTTTGAATAATTTGATCAGCTTGAGTTTTACCGACTGATAAAAAGTAATGGCATGATTGATATATAAATATTGAAAATATTGTGCTGTTAATTTTGATTCGAATGAAACTTTAAGTACAAACAAAATTTGCTGATTTTTATAAAAAAGTCAGGTGCAGAGCGAAAACTATCGTGGTAGACTAGGAGAAATCGGGTGTGTTCCCGATTTTTTTATGCGGATTCGTTCCGCACTGACAGGATTTAGGTTTACAACATGCCCATTTCAGAGACATGGTTATTACCTGATGGTGTAGCTGATGTATTACCAGAACAGGCGCAAGTCATTGAGACTTTACGCCGTGATGCCTTAGATTTCCTTGTATCTCGAGGTTATCAATTGGTGTACACGCCATTTATTGAATACATCGAATCTCTATCTTCTCTTTCAGAATCGAATCAAGATTTAGACTTAGCCACTTTCAAAGTAATTGATCAGTTATCAGGTCGTTTACTTGGTGTGCGTGCCGATATGACACCACAAGTGGCACGTATTGATGCGCATATACATCCAGTTGAAGGTGTGGCTCGCTATTGTTATGCGGGCACAGTTTTACATACTAAACCTCAAGGTTTTAATACCACACGTGCACCATTACAATTGGGTGCAGAGCTTTTTGGTTCAGACAGTATCGATGCAGACGTTGAAATGATTGACGTCATGTTGAACTTATTGAAAACCGCAAACTACCAAGACGGCATCCATTTAGATATTGGTCATGTCGGTTTGTTTAGAAGCTTGGTTAAGCATGCGCAACTCAGCAAAGCAGTTGAAAGTCATCTTTCAGATCTTTATCAGCGTAAAGCATTACCTGAATTGGCAGACTTTACTCAAAACTTAAAATTCGGCGCAGACTTCTACACACTTGGTCGTTATTCGGGTGATTTAGAGGCATTACAAGCGAATTTAAGTGCTGAGTTATTTGAAGATGCTGCGTTCAAGAATGCTTTTGATGCAGTAAAAACAACGCAGTCTAAAATTCAAGCACGCTGGCCTAATTTACATATTGGTATTGATGTCGTAGAACTTCGTTCTTATCACTACCATACAGGTTTAATGTACGCAGTATATGCGCCAAACCGTGCAGCCCCATTGGCTCAGGGTGGGCGATATGATGGTATTGGGCAGCATTTTGGACGTGCACGTCCAGCAACAGGTTTTTCATGTGACTTATATGCCTTAAGCGCAGGTCAGTATGAAGCCATTCATGTTGTGGTTGCTCCAAAAGGTACACAAACAGATTTACTTGAGGCGATTGAACACACACGGAAGCAAGGCTTTAGTGTGATTCAACTGTTGGGTAATGATGAAATCAACTCAGTTGCCAATGCAACGCATCAATTGGTGCAAGCATCTGGTGAGTGGACGGTGACACCGATTTAATCACTTATCTCATCCAGATAGATAAGTTTTCTAATTTTAACAGCATGATGCAATGAGGCTATTATGGGCAATAATGTTGTGGTACTTGGTACCCAATGGGGCGACGAAGGTAAAGGTAAAATCGTCGACCTGCTCACAGATCAAGCGGCTGCGGTCGTTCGTTATCAAGGTGGACACAACGCAGGTCATACTCTCGTAGTGGGTGGTAAGAAAACTGTTTTACACCTCATTCCATCTGGTATTTTACGTGAAAACGTATTGTGCTTAATTGGTAACGGTGTTGTACTTTCACCTGAAGCGCTGATTAAAGAAATGGCTGTTCTTGAGAAAGAAGGCGTTCCAGTTAAAGAGCGTTTACGTATTTCTCCGAACTGTCCATTGATTTTGCCAAACCATATTGCACTTGATCAGGCTCGCGAGATCAAACGTGGAAACGCAAAAATTGGTACTACAGGTCGTGGTATTGGTCCTGCTTACGAAGACAAAGTAGCACGTCGCGCAGTACGCGTTGCTGACTTGGTTCGTGGTGGTGATCATCTGAAAGCTCAACTTGAAGAGCTACTTGAATACCATAACTTCCAATTGACTCAATTCTACGGTGTAGAAGCAATTAATTTAGAAGATGTGATTGCACTGTGTGATGAATGGCGTAAAGTTGTTGCTCCACTGGTGATCGATGTGACGACTGAGCTACATGAATACCGTAAAGCGGGCAAAAAAATCATGTTTGAAGGCGCACAAGGTTCATTACTTGATGTCGATCATGGTACATATCCTTATGTAACATCTTCAAACACAACTGCTGGTGGCGTTAGTTCTGGTTCTGGTTTAGGTCCTTTGCATCTTGACTATGTATTGGGTATTACCAAAGCCTACACTACACGTGTTGGCGCAGGTCCATTCCCAACAGAGTTGGTTTATGATGCTGCGAATGATGTCGGTGATGCAATCGGTAAGCACCTTGGAACGATTGGTTCTGAGTTTGGTGCATCTACTGGTCGTCAACGTCGTTGTGGTTGGTTTGATGCTGAAATTCTACGTCGTTCAGTAGACGTAAACTCACTATCAGGTATTTGCTTAACTAAACTTGACGTTCTTGATGGTTTAGAAGAAGTAAAAATTTGTGTAGGCTATGAAGCTGCAGATTCTGGTTGTGTGGGTTCTTCTGATGCAATAGCATTTGAGAGCTTAAAGCCAATTTACGAAACCATGCCAGGTTGGTCAGAATCAACTTTCGGTGCGAAAACCTTAGAACAATTGCCACAAGCTGCAATTAACTATGTGAAACGTATTGAACAATTGATTGAATGTCCAATTGACATTATTTCGACTGGCCCAGACCGCGAAGAAACAATTGTTTTACGTCATCCATTTGATGCTTAATTTTGATTAAGTATTAAGTGATGTAAAAAGCCTTGTGAAAACAGGGCTTTTTTATTGCTCATAATTATTTCTTAAGATTTTTATTCAAGAGTTTTTATTGAAGATTGATACTCAAGATCAGTTTTTAAGATCATTGCTCATAGTTTTTAAATAAGGCCAAAACTTAGAGACTAAAGTTATATCGTTTTAAATGTTTTTACGAAAATGAAATTGCTACAATGTGTTTGGATATTAAAATGACCAAAGAGCAATGGATGCAAAAAAATATTTCGAATACCATTTTTTATTCTCTTATCTTTGCGATGGGTGGGGCACCCACAATTGCAATGCTAATTATTCAAGCGCAAACCAGCGATCCAACCTTATTTTATCAAGCGCTAATTGGGCTTTCAGTCATTATAGCTTGCGTATTGGTTCCGATAGTATTGATTCAAAATGCGTATTTAATCTATAAAAGAAATGACATAAAAATAGAACAAAAAATCCAACCTTTATGCCATTTTTACCTTCTACTGAATGTGCTTTGCTTGGTCTATTGGCTAACTATACAATTTATATAAAATTCAATTAATTACATAAATCATATTAAAAAATAGGAATACACATTCAATCTTTTCATGCAATTGAATATAATCGGCATAACTGAAGATAAATGTGAAATTTTTGGAGATATTATAATGAATAAAAATCTTATACTCGCTCTGTGTGCATCGGGTGTGATGACCATTTCGGGTTGTGCTACTTTTGCGGATATTGCTGGGGCAGATAGTGCTACTTTGAATGCTTCGGCTGCCAAAGGTTATACGGACTTGGTTAATCAGGCTCGTAGTAAAGGCCAATTGGATACAACTTCAAGCACGTATCAACGTATTAATTCCGTTTTTCTACGCTTAAAGCCATATGCTGATCAAATGAATCGAACAGGCCAAGCATTTCAATGGCAAGTTTCTGTACTTAAATCAAGTGAGTTGAATGCCTTCGTAGCACCAGGTGGGAAAGTTGTTTTCTATACTGGTATTGTTGAGCGTTTAAAACTGACTGATGCGGAAATTGCTGCCATTATGGGTCATGAAATGGTGCATGCATTAGAAGAACATGCGAAAAGTAAAATGGGTGCACAAGCCCTTACTGATCTTGCTTTAGGCATTGGTCTAAGTGCTGCTGGTATCGGTCAAGGCGGCACAGCTGCTGCACAATTGGGTAGCCAAATTGGTATTGGCTTACCCTACTCACGTAATTTAGAGAGTCAGGCGGATCAAGGTGGATTAATGTTAATGGCTCGTGCAGGATATGATCCGCAAGCAGCAATTACACTATGGCAAAAGATGAGCCAGCAAAGTAGTGGTGGCGGTTCATTCTTGTCAACGCATCCATCAAATAGTCAACGTATTGCAGCAATGCAGAAGAACTTGCCTGCAGCACAAGCGATTTATAAACAAAACAGACGTTAATATGATCAGTCAGAAATATGATCAGTCAGAAATTTTTCATTTAGAAATAAGCTAAAGAAATATAGCTGCTGAGCAATTATATTGCTGAAATTATTCTTAAAGATAAATCTAAAAAAGGATGCGATTGCATCCTTTTTTATGAGTGAAAATAATGAGCTAAACTCATTTTTTAAAAATTTCGATTGTACGTCGTTTTATTGAAAACTATGGCGCAGGATTAGGCTGTTGCTTATGAATAGCTTCAATCTCGGTTAAGATTTCAGGAGAAAGCTGAAGATCAAAGGCATCAATATTTTCTTTTAACTGTACAAGATTGGTTGCCCCAATAATTGTTGAAGTCACAAAGAATTGTTGCTTGATAAATGCGAGTGAGAGCTGGGTCAGTGTTATGCCATGTTTTTCAGCAAGTTGGGCATATTGCTCAGTTGCCCATTCACTTTCAGGATTACTATAACGGCTAAAACGTGAGAATAAGGTAATACGTGCATTTTCAGGGCGAGCACCATGACGAAATTTACCACTCAAATAACCAAAAGCAAGAGGTGAATAGGCGAGGAGGCCAACCCCTTCATAGTGCGCTATTTCTGACAAACCCACTTCATAAGTACGATTCAGTAAATTATATGGGTTTTGAACCGAAACTATTTTTTCAAGCCCTAACTTTTCTGCAAGCTGTAAAAACTTCATAGTTCCCCAAGGCGTTTCATTCGATAAGCCAATGGATCGAATTCGGCCTTTCTTAACTTCATCACTCAGTGCTGTGAGGGTTTCTTCCAATGCAGTCACTTCATTAGATGGATCAGCTTCTTGATTTCCAAAACCGAGCTTACCAAAGAAGTTGGTCGGGCGTTGTGGCCAGTGTAATTGATAAAGGTCAATATAATCAGTTTGTAGGCGCTTTAGAGAGTCATCAATCGCTGAACTGATCTCAGGAGCAGTAAATCGCGTCAGGCCGTCTCTGATATGACTTCCGCCTTGTGAAGGCCCTGCAATTTTTGAGGCAATAATTAATTTTTCTCGATCACCACGTTGTGAAATCCAATTACCTAAAATTGTTTCAGTTGATCCTTGGGTTTCAGGCTTGGGCGGGACAGGATACATTTCTGCTGTATCCCAAAAATTCAAGCCGCGATCTAAAGCGTATTCTAATTGCTGAAAGGCTTCATCTTGGGTGTTTTGTTCGCCGAAGGTCATTGTTCCTAAACAAATTTCAGGGACTAAAATTCCAGTATCGCCTAAAGGATTGTATTGCATTTTCATCTATCCCTAATCAAAGTTACTTTTAGATTCATCATTCAGAGCCATTTATTCAGAGTTATCTATTCAGAATCATCTATGGTAATCAAGTATAAAAATGAATACTAATTCAAATATGATGGAAATATATCTTAAAAAAAATAAAGCAAAAAAATTAAAACAAAAAAAAGCAAATCTAAAGATTTGCTTTTTTATTTAATATTAATGCTTATTCATCATTTGTTTCGGTGAAATCTTCTTCAGTGGCGTTACCAGCTTCTAAAGAGGCATCAAATATTAAAATTGCTTTACCGTCTGTTTCAATCATGCCTTGTTCTTCAAGTGTTTTAAGAACACGGCCAACCATTTCACGTGAACAGCCCACAATACGACCAATTTCTTGGCGAGTAATGCGGATTTGACGACCATTCGGCAAAATCATCGCTTCTGGTTGACCAGAAAGATCGATCAAACAGCGAGCGATACGGCCAGAAACGTCAATGAAAGCAAGATCTGTTACTTTACGTGTGGTGTTTTTGAGACGTCGAACCAGCTGTGCGAACACAGCGTAGCTCAAATCAGGATATTGTTTACTAACTTCATGGAAATTTGCATACGTTATTTCAGCAATCTCACATACATCACGGGTTCTAACTTCTGCCGTACGTTGTGGATTTACTTCAAAAAGACCCATTTCCCCAAAAAAGTCCCCAGGGTTCAAATAAGCAACAACAATTTCACGATCATCATCTTCTCGTAAAATAATTGATACCGACCCTTTTAAAATTAGATACAGAGATTTAGACTCGGAACCCGCATCGATAATTGCTGTACGTTTAGGAAAGCGATTAATATGAGCGCGTTTGAGTAATGCTTTAACAGACTCAGGAAGTTGACCTGGTGATAAAGCATCTGTACTAAGTTGTGAAAAAGTAGAAGTCATGCTTTTAAAATTCCGATTTGGATAATTACTATTACAAGATCGCCTGATCTAAATGAACATGTCACATAGAAGCAGAAGAGATGAAATTCCTTCTCATCTTAATTTATGCTAGTGTACAGTACTTATCAAATTTATAGTTTTTTTTAGGTAGTTGCAATGCATACAAGCGTACATTGGTTAGAGAATGTTGCTTTCGAAGCAAAATCAGAAAGTGGTCACCAAATTGTCATGGATGGTGCAGAAGCCTATGGCGGAGAAAACCGAGGTCCACGTCCTATGGAATTGATATTAATGGGACTTGGTGGGTGTGCTTCCTTTGATATTGTGACTATTTTAAAGAAATCACGCCAAGATGTGACGGGTGTGGTTTGTCAGTTAAAAGCTGATCGTGCAGATGAAATTCCAGCAGTCTTTACCAAGATCCATTTACACTTTGTAGTCACAGGAAAAGCGGTTAAAGAAAAACAGGTGGCAAAAGCTGTAGAGTTATCTGCAGAAAAATACTGTTCTGCAAGTAAAATGTTGTCTGATGGTGGCGTTGAAATTACCCATGATTTTGAGATTATTGAGGCTGAATAATTTCTGCATGTAAATTAAGTTCAAATCTTCAAATATTAAAAAGCAACTTGAAAATAAGTTGCTTTTTATTTGTCTGTTGAATGATGAATCTAATTCAGAATGAAATGTTAAAAAAAGAATATGACTTAAACGCCAGAATAATACTTGAACTTAGATATTCAGCATTAACCTATTTTTAGTGTTAACTATATTGGACTTCTTTCATAAGTCATTATTTAAACAACACGTTCATATTTTGTATTCCGTCATCCTCACCGTCTCCTAAAGGAAGAAGGGATTTTTACAGATCAATAAAATGCTACTCAATGATCACTTATTGATTATGAAAGAGGTTTATTTAGTATTAGGTGAAGACTCAGCATTATCTTAAACACACAAGACGATTATTCTTGAATCCATGGCAGATGATGAAAACGCCAACCGTTAAATGTGCCACGTTGACGATTTTCGTTTATATCACCTTCAAAACCTTGATCGATGTTATAAACATTTTTCAATCCCGCATTAAATGCAACATTTGCTGCCGCAGCAGAGCGTTTACCACTTCGACAGATTAAAAAGATTAATTGATCTTTTCCAACTTGAGTCTCAAGATCCTCAGCAAAGTTTGAATTGCGATCGAGTGCTGTTCCAGTCGCCCAAGGGATGTGTAGAGTATTTTCAATAAAACCTACAAATTTGCGTTCTTCGAAAGTTCTCACATCAACGATGACTGCATGATTGGTTTGAAAAAGTGCCCATGCTTCTTGAGGCAATACTGAGCCTGTGAATTCAAGATAATGATCAATCACGCGTTGCTTTGCTTGCTCTAAGATAAAATTAATTTGATCTGAATTAAAATCTTTCAAATTTAAGTGAGCGATGCTATTCATTTTCGTACCTTTTAAATCTTTCAAATAATTTTTAACGAAGTTTGAGTTCATCGTTTCGGACTTAGATTGCATCATTATAAATGCTCTGTATATTCAATAATTGAATAAAAAATTAATTACTTATTCTTAATCTGGGAAAAGAAATCTGCATAAAATATGATAAAGATATATCAAATTCTTTTATCTGCGCTTCATTTAATTAAATAGTATTTAGACATACAGCATGAATAATGAATTTTAATCATTCTACTTTTTTAATTTGACGAGAAAATTATATGACGATTTGGAATACCCAAAGTATTGTCGATGAATTACAAAATGTGCGAAATGAATGGCGGACTCAACAAAAGAGTCTGAAGGATGATGGTGGACGTGAACTTCCTTCAAAGACAGAAATCAAAAAAATTATGGATGATCTGTGCGGTGTATTATTTCCAATGCGTTTAGGGCCGCATGATTTAAAACAACAGAGTGAAAATTTTTATATTGCTCATACATTAGAAAAAACCTTATATGCATTACTTGAGCAAGTGAAATTAAATATTTCTTATGATTATAAATATACAAAGAAGAATGAAGATGCAGTTGAAATCTCTACTTTGGCTGAGACAATCGTAAAGCGTTTTGCAGAGCAATTACCCAGGATCCGTAAAATTTTAGACAGTGATGTGATTGCTGCTTTTCAGGGGGATCCCGCCGCTCGTAGTGTTGATGAAGTTTTGTTATGTTATCCAGGGATTTTGGCGATTATTTATCATCGTATCGCCCACGAATTTTATAAAAAAGACTTGTCTTTAATGGCGCGTATAATTGCTGAGCTGTCTCATTCAAAGACAGGAATCGATATTCATCCCGGAGCACAGATTGGACAGGGATGTTTTATCGATCACGGCACAGGCGTAGTGATTGGTGAAACGTGCGTTATTGGACAAAATGTCAGGATTTATCAAGCGGTGACTCTAGGAGCAAAGCGTTTTGAAACGGATGAAAATGGACGTTTGCAGAAACAGTACGCTCGTCATCCTATAGTGGAAGACAACGTCGTCATTTATGCAGGTGCAACGATTCTCGGCCGAGTTACAATAGGTCAGGGTGCTGTGATTGGTGGAAATGTTTGGATTACGCAAAGCGTAGAGCCTAATAGTTTTGTTTCCCAAACAAATGCATCTCAATCAAAAAATTAAGCACTTTGAAAAAAGAGATAAATTGATAATAAAACGACACTTGAAAAACAGTGTTATTGCACGCATATTATGACTAAGGCTCATCTATTAAAATGAGATAAGATTTTGAAAAATATATTAAAAAATTAACTATATTGATTTGAAATTGCTGTAAATGCTCCCATTAATGATTCAAGTACAGAATTCGTTGTGAGGAATAACAAGAATGCGATTTGAAAAATTTACCAATCGTCTACAACAAGCACTTTCCGATGCCCAATCTTTAGCAATGAGTAAAGACCATACTGCAATTGAGGGTATTCATATTCTTGCGGCGTTATTGGATGAGCCAGCCAATCTCAGCTTACTTCAGCAAGCTGGAACATCTCCACGTGAATTGCAAACAAAACTTGAAAATGCATTAAATAATGCGGCCACATTGAGCTCGCCTACAGGTGATATTAATTTAAATCCTGAAGCAGTCCGTGCCTTAAATTTAGCAGACAGCTATGCAAAAAAAGCAGGCGATGAATTTTTATCAACCGATTGGGTAATTTTGGCTTTGGCTGAAACTGGCGCAACCAAAAGCTTGCTCAGTAGTTTGGGCTTAACAACAGAAAAACTCCGTAAAGCGATTGAAAATATTCGAGGTGGTGACAAAGTCATGGCAAATAATCATGAAGATCAACGTGATTCATTGAATAAATACACCATAGATTTAAACGAGCGTGCATTATTGGGTAAGCTTGATCCTGTGATTGGTCGTGATGAAGAAATTCGTCGTACCATTCAAGTATTGTCACGTCGTACCAAAAATAATCCCGTGTTGATTGGTGAACCGGGTGTGGGTAAAACCGCAATTGTAGAAGGCTTGGCACAGCGTATTGTTAATGGTGAGGTGCCTGAAAGTTTAAAAGGCAAACGCGTTTTATCTTTAGACTTAGGTTCCTTGCTTGCAGGTGCTAAATATCGTGGAGAGTTTGAGGAGCGATTAAAAGCAGTTCTTAAAGATCTCGCTAAATATGATGGCGAAATTATCCTCTTTATTGATGAGCTACACACACTTGTGGGCGCTGGTAAAAGTGATGGCGCAATGGATGCAGGTAATATGCTTAAACCTGCTTTGGCGCGCGGTGAGCTTCGTTGTGTCGGCGCAACGACCTTAGATGAGTATCGTCAATTCATAGAAAAGGATGCAGCATTAGAGCGTCGTTTTCAAAAAGTATTGGTTGATGAACCGAGTGTAGAAGACACGATTGCGATTTTACGCGGTCTAAAAGAAAAGTATGCAACCCATCATGGCGTGCAAATTCTTGACTCAGCAATTATTGCTGCTGCAAAAATGTCGTATCGTTATATTACCGATCGTCAATTGCCCGATAAAGCGATTGACTTGATTGATGAGGCTGCATCTCGTATTAAAATGGAAATTGACTCTAAACCTGAGCCACTCGATCGTTTGGATCGTCGTTTGATTCAATTGAAAATGCAGCTTGAAGCCGTTAAAAAAGATGCAGATTCGGTGAGTAAAGCAGAAGTTAAGCATTTAGAAAGTCAAATTACTGAAGTTCAAAAAGAATACAGTGACTTGGAAGAACAGTGGATTGCTGAAAAACGTTTGGTCGATGGAACCAATCAAGCTCAGATTGAATTAGATAAAGCGCGTACAGCTTTTGATAAAGCACAACGAGAAGGTGATCTGGCAGAAGCAAGCCGATTGCAATATGGTGTTATTCCAGAGCTTCAGAAACGTTTAGATGAAGAAGAAGTTATTGAAACAAATGAAGAACCTAAACTGATTCGTACCAAAGTAACAGAAAATGAAATTGCTGAGGTCGTCAGTGCGGCTACAGGCATTCCAGTATCAAAAATGCTTCAAGGGGAGCGTGAAAAACTGCTCCAAATGGAAAGTTTCTTGCACAAACGTGTCGTCGGTCAAGAAGAAGCTGTGGTTGCAGTCTCAAATGCAGTACGTCGTTCACGTGCGGGATTATCTGATCCGAACCGTCCGAGTGGATCGTTTTTATTCCTTGGTCCGACTGGTGTGGGTAAAACTGAATTAACCAAAGCTTTGGCTAACTTTATGTTTGATTCTGATGACGCGATGATTCGTATCGACATGTCTGAATTTATGGAAAAACATTCGGTCAGTCGTTTGGTCGGTGCACCTCCAGGCTACGTAGGGTATGAAGAAGGTGGTGTCCTAACGGAAGCCGTGCGACGTAAGCCATACAGCGTGGTGTTGTTTGATGAGGTTGAAAAAGCGCATCCAGATGTATTCAATATTTTATTGCAAGTACTGGATGATGGTCGTTTGACTGACTCACAAGGTCGTACCATTGACTTTAAAAATACGGTGATTGTGATGACTTCAAACTTAGGTACGAGCAACGTACGTGAACTCGGTGATTCAGCCAGCAATGAAGAGGTGCGTGCTGTGGTCATGAATGCAGTCTCTGAGCATTTCCGTCCAGAGTTTATTAACCGTATTGATGAATTGGTGATTTTCCATTCTTTGAAAAAATCGCAAATTCGCGGTATTGCCGATATTCAATTGAATCGACTTCGTGAACGTTTAACAGAACGAAATATGAGCTTAATTGTTGAAGATAGTGCTTTTGATTTGTTAATCGATGCAGGGTTTGATCCTGTTTATGGAGCAAGACCATTAAAGCGTGCAATTCAGCAAAAAATTGAAAACGAATTAGCTCAAGATATCTTATCGGGTAAATTTCAGCCTGGAGATACAATTGTTATACAAAAAGATGGTTATTTATTAATTTTTATTAAACTTATGCTTAATTAAAGCTTTACATCTTGTTGCTTAAAACCCGACTTTTGTCGGGTTTTTTTATATTTATGTGAGAAAGGGTGTGATAATCTGAGATTGAGAATAATTTGCCTCATTAAAATTAAAAGATTAACATTGCTCGATGATTTGTTAAATAAAATGTTAATTTATAACGGATTATTACCCTACTAAATTGTATTAAAATAGGATGTTTACAGGAATGTTAGAATTTAAATTTTTTCGAAAATTAAAAAAAGAACCTTATAGTGAATACAAATCTATAAAAACATTAAATGATATTGATATTCATAAAATGTTCAGCATTTACAAAAAGTATTATTCCAATACAGATTTAAAAATCTTCAAAAATGATTTACTTGCGAAAACAGGCGTATTCGTTATTCGCGATTCTACAACGAACCAACTGGTTGGCTTTTCAACCGTGATGGAAAAGGATTTCATTGTGGAAGGTAAAGTCGCACATGGCTTTTTTAGTGGCGATACGATCATTGAAGAAGCGTATTGGGGAAGCCGAGCTTTACAACGCGCAATGTTCCGTTATGTGATTAAATTTAAATTACGTCATACCACGAAGCCAATATATTGGATTTTAATTTCTAAAGGATTTAAGACTTACTTACTTCTTGCTAATAATTATTATAGTTATTATCCACATCCTGAACACGATAACTCAAATTTAGAGAGTTATGTTAAAGCTTACTGTGAGCAGTTATTTCCTGAATATTATAACTCCAATACAGGTTTACTTGATTTTGGCGAAAACTATCAAGCCCTGAATTCTGATGTTGCGCCAATTACAGATGAAATGCGTGCAAAGAGCAACAAAATTGCGTTCTTTGAAAAACGCAATCCAACTTGGGTCAAAGGAACAGAATTACCGTGTATTGGTCGTGTAGATTGGATCGATTTATATCGTTCAGCACAGAGTTTTTTTAAAAAAAAAGCCAGCCAAGGGCGTGTAACTAAAAAAATAACAAAACCTGTATTGGTCAAAGAAGAATCGGTTAAAGATGATTCTAAGGTGGCTTAAATGAGCATACTTTTCGGCGCTCATCAAATTTTAAATATGGCATGTAAAAATGCTTATAAAAGATATTACGAACAATCTCATCAGTTGCAAGAGGTTCAGTTAAATAAGCTGAGATCATTATTTGCTGAGACTGAAATAAGCTATGCTGACTTTATTCAACAATATCCAATAACGCGATATGCAGACTGGAAATTGAAAATTGAAGCTTCACGTGATACGAATTCAAATTTATTAAATAAAAGTAAATTAATTAGATTTCAGCCCACGAGTGGTTCAAGTGAAGCCTTAAAATTTATACCGTATACACAAGCTTTTTTAGATGAGTTGGATCAAGCCATAGGCTTGTGGTTAACCAGTCTATATGCTCAGTATCCTCAACTCAAAAGTACGACGCATTATTGGTCGGTTTCTTGGTTGCCTGAAAGTCAGCGGAATTTGACGAGTAATAAAAACTTGAACGATGATAGTGCATTACTATCATTTACCAAACGAATTTTGACTCACATTACACAAGCTGTACCCTCTGAAATTGCACTTGCAGAAACAGCTGAAGACGCCATGTTTGCGACAGCAGTTTACTTGGTTAAAGATGCAAACTTAGGCATGCTTTCAGTGTGGAGTCCAACTTTCGCACTACAATTATTGGAAATCATTGAAACGCATAAACATGAAATTTCTCATGTTTTAAATACGGGTAAATGGTCACGAGCAGGTCTTAATTTTTTAAAAATTTCAAAATCTGCAAAAAGAGCAAAAACCTTAGACAGTTTAGATTTAAGTGTGTCGACAAGCTGGAAAAAATTATGGCCTAAACTTGTTTTAATATCCTCATGGGATACAGCAAGTGCTGAACACTGGGCAAAGAATTTAAAAGAAAAAATTGCCGGCGTGGGGTTTGAAGGAAAAGGTCTTTGGGCCACTGAAGGTGTAGTCACGCTTCCTCTAGAAGGACATTACCCATTGGCATATCAGTCGCACTTTTATGAGTTTCTAGATCTCGATACTGATGTTGTTATACCCGCTTGGGATTTAAAAATTAATCAAAAAGTGAGCCCTGTTATCACGACTGGATCGGGGCTAACGCGATATATTATTGATGATGAACTTGTTGTGAATGCGTTTTATCAAGGTATACCGTGCTTTAAATTTTTAGGGCGAAAGATGACGGTCGATTTAGTGGGTGAAAAAATTGATCAGAATACAGCACTTGAGATTTTAGCTTATTTTAAACAAACAGATTATTTACCCATCAGTTTGTTGGGTGTGGAATTAGGGTCAAATAATAAACCTCATTATGTTTTATTAAGTGAGGGTAATCGAAGTAAAACCCCCCAAACTGAACAGTTGGATGATTTATTAAAGAAAAATTTCCACTATGAACTGGCTCGTAATTTAGGACAATTGGATGCTCCTGAAATTCGACATGCCGATGATGCGTGGGATGACTATAAAACAATAGCGATGCGTAACGGAATGATTGAAGGAAATATCAAACCCGAGCCCTTAAAAAAAATGAAATCACTTTAAGAAAGAAATTTATGAGCTTAGAAACTTTGATCTATCAGTCTATAAAAACACCAGAATACTTTTTGAGATATGCGATCGCAAATGATGATGTACAACTCAATGAGTTAATCACTGAATCAATGCCAAGTAATGGCATGATTTTATCTTTTGAAAGATTTCCAAGTTATTTTAAGGCGACGAGAGCGCAATACAATACACCAGAAATTATGGTGATTTATCATAAAGATCAACCTGATGTCATCGTTGGAATGATGAATATTGGTTGGAAAGAATGTTTTATCAATGGTGAAGTCAGTAAAATCAGATACGCTGCAGATCTAAGAATTAAACGTAATGCGCGTGGTAAAAAATCACTCGAAGTATTTATGGAATATGTTTCTACTTGTTTACCGCGCGATTTTATTTTCCAAAGCGTGGTACTAGAAGACAACAAAATTGCACGTCATTTAATGCATCAAAAAAGAGAAGGCTTTGCCGATGCTTATCTGTATGACCAAATAACCACCTATACGATTTCACAAGTCAAAAAACCAAAGGGAGTCGATGGGCTTCAATTGGTCACTTTATCTGAAGCGACTATTCCGGATGCAAATCATTTTGTTGATCGAATGAAAGAGCATTATAATTTTTTACCCAATTATGATTTTTCACAATTAAAACAAAATAATCATCCATTTTGGGCAGGAATGTCACTTGCGGACTTTTACTTGATTCTCAATGAGAATAAGCAAGTGGTAGGTCTATTTGGTCTGTGGGATCAGAAAAGTTTTAAGCAAACCAAAGTCATGAAATATTCTACAACGCTGAAATTATTAAGACCGATATACAATGTTTTAGCAAAAATTATAGGTCTTATTCATTTACCTCAAGTGAATGATAGTTTTGATTATTTGATGTGTCATAGCGCATTGTGCGAACCAAATGACCAAGCGACTATGCATTATTTAATCCATCAAGCTCATCTCAAAACCAAAGAAAAAAATAAATCGACGTACTGCATTACGATTGCAGATAATGATCCTAGAAAAGAAAATATGGGATCTTTTAAAGCGCATAAAATGAAAGCTATTCATGGATTGCATAGTTTTGGCGCAGATCCAAAAGACTATTTTGACCGTAAAAAAATTTCATATTTTGAGGTTGGGCGTATTTAACAGGCTTTTGACCCATATTGATCTAGCAATATGGGTCAAAACGATCCCTCATCGATCATTTAATTTTTTGAGCACATGCTTTCATAAGCCAGTTTGTCGGAATATTAATTTTTAAATTGATCATTGCTAGGGAAAGATTGTATTTATAAGGATATAAAAAGAAAAGGGAACTGTGAAAATGGAAATTTATCAGCAAGTTTATGTGTGTTTTAAGCGACTCAGTTTAACAGCGTTGATATTGGCCAGTACCAGCGTGTTGGCAAAATCTGAATCAGAGCAATTTTTAGAATCACAGCGCGTGAATGAAAATCGGGTGACAGTCGATTTAATCGAAAAGGTTCAATCAGAAACGAAAAAACCGGTTGAGGTTCAATTAAAAAATAATCAGAGCTTGGCGGATAAACAGTTTAATCAAATTAAACAACAGAATTTAGAAGAGAGTGCGGTTTCAGATTATGAGTTAAAGCGACAAACAGATCCAGTGAAATTAATGAATAATGAAAAGCAAGAATATATTCCTGCGCGAAATGCGAGTGTGGTTTATAAATTACAATATGAAAATAAAAATGTGCAAATCGGAACCAATATCAATCGATAATTCATTCTTTCGATTGCACATTTTAAAGAGGTTTCAAGTTCTGCAACTTGAAACCTCTTAGTATTACGATCTTATGATTTAAGATTATGGCTTAAAATTAATATCTTAAGATTTATGAATCAAGACTTAAGATTCAAGACTTAAGATTCAAGGTGTTTAATTTTCCATGAGCGGTGAATTTTGGTATTGCGTTTGAAGTCAAGACCAATGGTTTCGCTGGTTAACTCTTCAATGTCATAGAATGCTTTGATTTCATCATCTAACTCAAAACCACGATAGTTATTTGAGAAATATAAAGTACCACCCGTCGTTAAACGGTTCATTGCGCGTTTAAGCAATGACAAGTGGTCACGTTGAATATCAAAAGTACCATGGAATTTTTTAGAGTTTGAGAAGGTAGGTGGATCAATAAAGATCAAGTCATATTGTTCATGACCTTCTTTTAACCATTCAAAACAGTCACTCGCGAAGAACTGATGTTGTTGATCTGCATGATCAACCGTTAAACCATTCAATACAAAGTTTTCTTTAGACCAGTTTAAATAGGTATTAGATAGATCGACACTGGTCGTACTCGCAGCACCGCCTAAAGCAGCGTGTAAGCTTGCTGTTGACGTATAACTATACAAGTTTAAGAAGTGTTTTCCTTTCGCTTCAGCGGCAATACGTAGACGCATTTGACGATGATCAAGGAATAAACCTGTATCTAAGTAATCTGTTAAGTTGACTAAGATTCCAGCTTTGCCTTCTTGCACGATAAAGCGTTTAGATGCCGTACTTTGTTTGGTATATTGCGTTTTGCCTTCTTGACGTGAACGTGTCTTGATGAAAATCGCATCACGGTTTAAGCCTGTTACCGCACGAATCGCTTGTAATGCCAAGTTAAAGCGTTTTTTAGCTTTTTCTGGATCAATGATTTTAGGTGGAGCATATTCTTGAACATGCAGACGATCACCGTATAAGTCGACAGCGACATTAAAGTCAGGTAGATCGGCATCATAGATACGCAGACAATAAATATCTTCTTTGACTGCCCATTTTTTAAGGTTCTGCATGTTCTTTTGCAAACGGTTGGTAAAGTCTTCAGCACCTTCGATTTTGTCAAATTGCTGTGGCTGCCATTCTGCTAAGAACGGTTTTGCAACTGGAGCAGCTTTAATTACGCCAGAACGAATGTAAATCGGTAATTTACCATTCATTAAACGTAATGTTTGCGGGTCTAGAATCGCCAATACATCGGCTTGTTCAATTTGCGCAGCGATAATAGCAGCAGTTTGATTTGGGAAATGCTTTTGAAGTAAACCAGACAAACCTAAGTAGAATGCGCGGCTCGAAATTTTGTCACCTAAACGCTCACCATAAGGTGGGTTAGTGACCACAATCGCGCTTTTACCTTCAGCTTGAAAATCTGGCCAATCCGCAAGCGTACGTTCTTCAATTTGAATTTGGTCTAGAATGCTACTAAAACCCGCGGCTTTAATATTTTCTTTGGTGGCTTTTACTGCTTCCCAATCTGCATCATAGGCATAGAATCTTGGTAATGGGCCTTCTAGAGCAACTTTATGACGTTCAGATGCTTCATTTTTGATAGACATCCAAAGATCATGATCATGACCGTTCCAACCGTTGAAACCAAAACGACGAACTAAGCCAGGTGCACGGTCTGTTAGCATCATTAAAGATTCAATGATGAAAGTACCTGAACCACACATTGGATCTAAAATAATATCTGGTTTTGCATCTTGTAGTTTTACGCGACGTAAAATGGCAGCAGCCAAGTTTTCTTTGATTGGCGCATCGGTCATATAATGACGATAGCCACGTTTATGTAAAGAATCACCAGATAAATCTAAACAATAAGTATGTTCTGTTTTGCCTGCCAATACATAAAGCGTAATTTCAGGTTGTTTAATATCGATACTTGGACGTTTGCCCACAGCTTCCATGAATGAGTCAACAACACCATCTTTCACACGAAGGGTGGCGAATAGACTATTCACTTTGATTTCACGTTCGATATGCAGACGTACCGCAAAAGTACTTTGTGGTGCAAAGATGAGAGACCAATCGAAGCTATTCGCGCCTTCGTAGAGTTCTTCTGCCACATCACGTGCATCATGACTAAATTCAATTTCATGGGTATGGATTGGTGTAAGTACACGAGACGCTAAACGCGACCACATACAAACACGGTATGCATTTTCAAGCGTGCCTTTGAAAACTAAACGTCCTGGGAACCGTTCGATGTTTTGAACACCTAAAGCTTCAACTTCTTCTTGAAGTAAGGTTTCAAGCCCATCTGCACATGTGACCCAATATGTAGAAAGACGTGGTTTCGAATTCATTAAAATTTCCAAAGACAATTAAAGCAATCGCGTATTTTAGCGTATTTTTGCTTTCAAAGCTTTTAAAAAACAATAAAAGTATTATTGTTTAATCCCTTCAATAATCTGAATAAATCGAGATGCAAAATCCTCTGCCTTTTCACGGCTTTCAATAATTTATATATTTTCAAAATTAAAATTAGCTTTCTCAGTCCAATTGAATGAGTCTGTAATCACTTTTTTTAAATCAATAATGCAAAACTTATGATGCATTAAATTTTTATATGAATTGTTTATAGGTGAAAATTGATGATATTCCATTCCAACTTTGTGGAAATCGCAGCTTTTTTTATAATTAAGCTCATCATCATTGACCATTAGAACTATTTCATGTGTTGTTTTTTATTCATTCTGAATTTTTTAAATTCTAGTGATGTGATTCAGTGGAAATATAAAATAATTAATCAAACTGCCATTAAACGATAACTTGGTTGTCATTTTAATTCTATTGACTATCTAGACCTTTAGTTGATGGATTAAACAATGCGAAGTTTTTTAGTTATTTTAATCACAAGTATGAGTGTTTTACTCAGTGCGTGTAATGAAAATGAAAAGAATAATGAGTCCGAGCCAAATACTTCACCTGAAGTTCAATGTCAAACTCATTGCGCACCATAATAATAAAAATAAGGATTTAAAGATGAACCGTCGTGACTTTTTACTTAATTCAACTAAGACTATGTTTGGCGCAGCTGCATTAGCCAGTTTCCCGATGAGTATTCAAAAAGCATTAGCGATTGATGCCAAAGTTGAAACAGGCACAATTCAAGATGTTAAACATGTCGTTATTTTGACGCAAGAAAATCGATCATTTGATCATTATTTTGGCACACTAAAAGGCGTCCGTGGTTTTGGTGATCGATTTACTATTCCTTTGAGTAGTGGTCGAAAGGTCTGGGAACAGTATGCTGAAAATCAACAGAAGGTGTTACCTTATCACCTAGATAGTCAACTTGGTAATGCACAACGTGTTAGTGGAACACCACATTCATGGGCAGATGGTCAAGATGCTTGGGATGCTGGACGTATGGGGGATTGGGTTAAATATAAAAAACCCCAGTCAATGGGATATTATAAAAAACAAGAATTAGAGTTTCAGTTTGCATTAGCAAATGCATTTACGATTTGTGATGCTTATCATTGTGCAATGCATGCTGGAACAAATCCGAATCGTCAGTTTATTTGGACAGGAACTAATGGGCCAACAGGTGCAAATGTTGCAA
Source organism: Candidatus Acinetobacter avistercoris (assembly GCA_018883945.1). Lineage (GTDB taxonomy): Bacteria > Pseudomonadota > Gammaproteobacteria > Pseudomonadales > Moraxellaceae > Acinetobacter > Acinetobacter avistercoris. Next base: position 5,661 of record JAHLFF010000277.1, on the reverse strand, counting down.
GTGTTGTGAATGAGTTTGATTCGCTTGGCGCATCGAACGAAGGTTATGATTGGACGACCTATCCTGAGCGGTTACAAAAAGCTGGTGTGTCGTGGAAAGTCTATCAAGGTATGCCAGACAATTACACCGATAATCCTTTAGCAGGCTTTAAGCAATATCGCCGTGCAAATGAGCGATCAGGTCAACCTGTGAGTCATGATGATAAGGTGAGTTCACCCTATGTTGAGTCGATTGATGCAAATCAACCTTTGTATAAAGGAATTGCAAACACTATGCCTGATGGTGGGTTTTTAGAATCATTCAAAATGGATATTACGCAAGGTAATTTACCTGAAGTGAGTTGGATTGTTGCGCCTGCGGCGTATAGTGAACATCCAAGCCCATCAAGCCCAGTTCAAGGAGCTTGGTATATTCAAGAGATTTTAAATGCGCTGACAGAAAATCCAGAGTTATGGAGTCAAACTGTTTTTCTGGTTAATTTTGATGAAAATGATGGTTTCTTTGATCATGTCCCGTCTCCAAGTGCACCTTCACGTGATGAGAATGGCGAATTACAAGGTAAAACGACACTAAGTGATCAAGATCTTTCTTTTGAGTATTTCGATCATAAGGCTGTTGAGACAGCTAAATCACAACCTAAACCAGATGGACGAGTTTATGGTCCTGGGGTTCGAGTACCGATGTATGTGATTTCACCATGGAGCCGGGGTGGTTGGGTGAACTCACAAGTTTTTGATCACACTTCAACACTACGTTTCTTAGAACAACGCTTTTTGATTAAAGAGCCAAATATTAGTCCTTTTCGTCGTGCGGTATGTGGTGATTTAACGACGGCGTTTAATTTTAAAAATCCAAATATAACGCCTGTCCCTCATTTAGATGGTCAAAAAAGTAAATTAGAAGCTGATACTATTCGAAATGCTCAAGCTGCTTTGTCGCAAGTGGCTCGTCCAAGTGTTCAACAATTTCCAAAGCAAGAAATAGGGATCCGTTTATCACGAGCTTTACCCTACATTTTACATACCAGTGCGTTAATCGATCTTACTCAGCAACAAGTCAAATTAATGTTTTCCAATACAGGTACGCAAGCTGCTGTTTTTCATGTTTATGACCGCTTAAATTTGGATGCGATACCACGTCGTTATATGGTTGAAGCCGGTAAGCAACTGGATGATTTGTGGAATACAAAACAGGGACTTTATGATTTCTGGGTACTTGGTCCTAATGGATTTCATCGAAGTTTTGTGGGTAATCTCAATCAACCGATTCAGAAAGAATCTTTGCCTGAAATACGTGTTTGTGTAGATGGATGCGAAGCTAAAATTGATTTAAAAATACGTAATGATGCGGGAAAAACAGCGCAAATATTAGTAAAAGCAAATGCTTATTTACCTAATCAGCGTTGGGATATTGAATCTTCAAGCACTGAAAATACCTTAAGTTGGGATATGACTGAGTTTGGTGGTTGGTATGATTTTACGGTGACTTTAAAAGATGACCCAAGTTATAGTCGTCGTTTCGCAGGTCGTATAGAAAATCAAGTTGATTCAATTTCAGACCCATATATGGGATATATTTGAACTTAAACAATCAGCATAATTTATCTTATCTAAGTTGTATTTTATAAGAGAAAGTCCGATGAAATTTATCGGACTTTCTCTTTTTAAATGAAGATATGATGGTATTAGTAATGCGTTAGATATTCCAATCAGGTTTTGGGATGCTTCTAAATAAATTTAAGCTGATAAAATAAGAAATTATCAGGATGCTTTCCGGGAAGACTTTCATATTAGACTTCTTTCAAAAAAGTCATTATTCAAACAACAGACTCATCATGAATATTCCCTCATCCTAACCTTCTCCCAAAGGGAGAAGGGATTTTTACGTATCAATTTATGGCCATTCAATGATCATTTTTCGACATATGAAAGAGATTTATTACTCAACTGAGCAAGATTGATCCACACAGCTAATATAGATTTGCACTAATTAATTAGAGAGTTAAAAATATTAGAGCTCGAGCTTGAATTATTTTTTCTCAATTTCAATGATCGATTTTAACCTGATTTTTAAATGATAAATTTTATGTACATATCTTAAAGCAAGGATAATTCTTGAAAAAATACTCAATTGATTTTTAAATATAAAAGTTGAAATTTACATATATTTTATCCATTTGGTATTTATACGATCTGCCAATGGTGTTGAATCTCTGTATAATACATCAACTTAACGTATAAGGAATCTCTCATGCACTTGGCGGCATTACACACCCCGAGCCAGATTCAACTCAATCGAGATGGTAACTTAAAACATTTTTTGACCATTGAAGGTCTTTCCAAAGAAACGCTGACAAAAATACTAGATACAGCCAATTCATTTTTTAACGATCAAAACCAACTCATTACGACGCCACTCTTAGAAGGGCGCACGGTCATGAATTTATTCTTTGAAAATTCAACCCGAACACGTACTACCTTTGAAGCTGCTGCGAAACGCTTATCCGCGAATGTTTTAAATATCGATATTGCACGTTCAAGTACCTCAAAAGGCGAAACCTTAAGAGATACGCTATGGAATTTAGAAGCCATGGCTACCGATATTTTTGTGGTTAGACATTCATCTTCGGGTGCTGCGCATTTTATTGCACAAACCGTTTGTCCTAATGTTGCCATCATTAATGCAGGCGATGGGCGTCACGCTCATCCCACACAAGCGATGTTGGATATGCTGACCATTCGACGTGAAACCAACAAAAAATTCGAAGATATTTCGATCGCGATTATTGGTGATATTAAGCATTCTCGTGTAGCACGTTCAGATGTCGCTGCTTTACAAACGTTGGGATGTAAAGATATTCGTGTTATCGCTCCAAATACGTTGCTTCCTTACGGTTTTGCTGAATATGGTGAAGATGTACGCCTATTCAACAATATGGAAGAGGGCATTAAAGACTGCGACGTAATTATTACCTTACGTATTCAAAATGAACGTATTGATTCACCAGCACTTGCATCTCAAGCTGAATTTTACAAAATGTATGGTCTAAACAAAGAACGTTTAGCGATGGCAAAACCGGATTGTATCGTGATGCATCCTGGGCCAATGAATCGTGGTGTAGAAATTGATTCAAGTATTGCAGATGGTCCACAAGCAGTCATTTTGAATCAAGTGACCAATGGTATTGCTGTGCGTATGGCAGTTTTGGCTTTGTCTATGCAAGGTCAATTGCAAGAACAAGGTTTAATTGAAGCGATTGCGGGTTAAGGAATAAGTCATGACTATTGTAAAAATTGAAAATGTCCGCGTTCTAGATCCTATTCAAAAGACTGACAGTATTCAAACCGTTTATATTGAAAATGGTAAATTGGTTCCCGAAAGTTCAAATATAATCGAAAGCATTGATGGTCAAGGTCAATGGTTGATGCCAACTATGGTTGATCTGTGCGCGCGTTTACGTGAGCCAGGACAGCAGCAACACGGAACGTTAAAGTCTGAAGGTAAAGCAGCACGTGAAAATGGCATTTTGCATGTGTTTACACCGCCAGACTCTAAACCAATTGTTCAAGACAATGGTGCACTCATCCATGGTTTGGTGGAAAAAGCCAAGCTTGATGGTGGGATATACTTAGAAGTGATTGGTGCACAGACACAAGGCTTAAACGGTAAACAACCCGCCAATATGGCAGGTCTGAAAAAAGGCGGTTGTACTGCTGTTTCAAATGCCAATGCACCTTTTGCAGATGATGATGTCGTTCTTCGCACGCTTGAATATGCAGCGGGTGTGAATATGACAGTCGTATTTTATGCAGAGGAGCCACAGATCGCAAAAGATGGCTGTGTGCATGAAGGCTTCATTGCTTCACGTCAAGGCTTGCCGATGATTCCTGCATTAGCGGAATCTATTGCGATTGCAAAATACTTATTAATGATTGAAGTGACTGGCGTTCGTGCTCATTTCGGTCTGTTGTCGTGTGGGGCATCTGTCGATTTGATCAAGATCGCCAAAGATAAAGGTTTGGCTGTCACTTGTGATGTTGCGATGCATCAATTACATCTAACCGAAGAGTTAATCGATGGGTTTAATTCATTGGCACATGTTCGTCCACCTTTGCGCTCAGAACAAGACAAAAACAGTTTAAGAAAAGCATTAAAAGATGGTGTGATTGACGCAATTTGTACGCATCATGAACCGCTCAGTAGTTCTGCAAAACTTGCTCCATTTGCAGAAACGACCCCAGGAATCACTGCTTTTGATACTTATGTGGCTTTTGGTATTCAATTGATTGAAGAGGGTTTATTTGAACCACTCGAATGGGTTGAGAAAGTTACGCTTGCACCTGCACGGGTTGCACAAATGGTTGAACGCTGGAAAGCACAATCAGGTTTAATCCTCATTGATCCTGCTTTTGAGTGGACTGTGGCTAAAGACACAATTTTATCTCAGGGTAAAAATACGCCGTTAATTGGCACGCAAGTAAAAGGCAAAGTACAGCGCGTTTTTATTGCTTAGCAAAAGTGTAATGAAAGCAAAAGTCAGCTTCGGCTGGCTTTTTTAATGCCCGTTTAAAATTTTATTATTAATAAGTGGATTGTTAATGAAAGGTTTTTAGACGAACGAACTCATACTGGATAAAAACTATACATAAATACAATCAAGCTTAGCTTTAATAGCTTTTAGTATAAGTCTTGCGAGATAAAAAAAAGTAAATATAACCAAACTAATAACAGGAGCATTCAACATGGATTTAATCCAAATATTAAAAGACCGTGTTATTCCCATCGTTTTAAATCAAGAATCATTATCTCAAGAACCAAATTTATTCAATGAAAACAGCACTGTAATATCAAATTTTATTCCAATTTTGCTGTCTTTACTCAAAAATAATCCGACCTTAATTTCATCTTTACAAAATAATTTGAATCCAAGAGTGACCGATTTATTCCTAAATGAGCCTTCTGCTGCAACTCATTTAATTGATGAAATCCATCAACCTTTATCAGGCGTATCAAAAGAAAAAACGGAAACTTTGTTAAATTATTCTATTGCACCAACATTAGGTGTTTTAGAAGACTTGGCTGGTAGTAATGATGAGCATACGATTGCGCATTTTCTAGGGCAGCATGCAGATTCCATTCGTACAGCTTTACCATTGTGGGCTACATCTATTCTAGGTGGGCTAGGTATCGGTCTAACATCAGGAGCATTGGCCGCAAATACGGCTATAGATCCTACAGCGACCGTTATTCCCTCATATGTTGCGCCACCTATTCAGCAAACACCGCCGCCAGAACCGGAAAAAGAGAAATCGAAGTTATGGTTACCTTTGATCGCATTGATCGTTTTAGCATTATTGGTGGTTTTGTTTTTACGTTATTGCAATAACAAAGAACAAGTCCATTCCGCAAATGATCAATCAGTGATGACCAACGCTAATGCGCAACCTGCATTGTTTCAGCTAACGACAGATGCCGCTGGAAGTTTAGTGAATTGTCAGGCACATATTGGTAATCCAAGCTTTACCGACATTGTTCAAACGGAAGTGAAACAGTTGTTTAACCATCCAATTGGGTGTGGTATCGACTCAAGTCAGCAGTATCAACCTGAACTGATTGATCAAAATGCTTTGTCGAGTATTTTGAATTTAGTGAAAGGATTAC
>JAHLFF010000276.1 GCA_018883945.1 Candidatus Acinetobacter avistercoris | reverse complement strand
CTTTCTCAACTTTCTCAACTTTCTCAACTTTCTCAACTTTCTCAACTTTCTCAACTTTCTCAACTTTCTCAACTTTCTCAACTTTCTCAACTTTCTCAACTTTCTCAACTTTCTCAACTTATCTTGAATAGTTTTTTTATTTAAACGACAAAACTTGTCGTAATCAGCGTTAAACTTGCTTCTTAATATTTGATATTAAAGTTAAGATGTTGGAATAGAAAGAAAATGAGATAAAAATAGTGTCAATTGCATTTAATGATTCAGAGTTTTCAACAATATTAAAGGAACAACTTCTTCAAGTTGATTCAAAAATTCTATTATATTTAAATAAATTCCACGCAAAAATTTATGTGAGCAAATCTGAAGATGGAAACCCTTGGATTGAATTAGGCAGTGGTGAATTAGGTGAAGAGGTAGTAACTGCTCTTAAGCAATGGATTACTAAAAAAAGATTGTTAATTCTTGAAAGTGCTTCTAAGAATTTATCAAATCAGCCACCTTTTAAAGAAGCAATAAAAGTAACAACCATAAAGACAATAAAGGATTGGTTAAAAAAATCAGAAGATTTAACTAAAGGTAGAAAGGGTGAAGTAAACCCTGCTACAAAGTTTAAAGTTGCATGTGCTGCTGCATGGAGATGTCAATTTTATGGGTGTGGTGTTGATCTAAGAGAGCATTTAAGCCCAAGTATGAGTGGAAATTATAGTTATTTTGCGCATATTGTAGCTTCATCTGAAGATGGACCTCGGGGTAATAAGGATTCTGAACAACTTGCAAATGAGCCAACCAATATCATGCTTTTGTGTGATAAGTGTCATCGGTTAATTGATAAAATTGCACCAAATGAGTATGGCATTGAACATTTGCGTAAGATGCGTGAGGAGAATGTACAAGAAATTAATAGATTATTAAGTTTTTTAAAGTTCCCTGAATATCAAATGGTTGTTATTGGTGGTGCAATTGAAGGTCAGCCTTTTGTTTTTAATAGTCAGGATGCTAATGAAGCTATGTGGTTGAGAAAAACTCGTAACCCCACAAATCCAGAATACTTCCTTAATAATACAGCTTATTTTAGTGCATCAAACAACCCTGTTTATTGGGCCAGTGCATTTCAATTATTGAACTCCGATATACCTATGTTGAAAAGAATTTTGCAAGGAGTAGCTCAAGATAGACAACGTAAACCTCTAGCATTATTTCCTTTACATGGCATGTCTATTCTCATCTTAAGTGGTCGGTTGATTGGAGATAGTTACCCCATTATTTTATTTCAGTACCATAGACAGCAAATAGAATGCAAAGGTAAACAATGGGCATGGCCTGAAGTAGTTGAGCCACAAGAAAATAAATTTGAAATCATAACCCACAAAGAGAAAGTTGGTGGGGAAAGTGAAGCTCTATTATTGGTGAATATAACTGCAAAAATCCCTGGATCTGAATTGCCCGAATATTTATTCAATAACGAGTTTATTTTGCCAACCATAGAAATAACACTTGATGAGTGTTCTTTTAATGCTATTAGCCATCCTAAAGATTTAGAGCATTTAGGAGAGGCAATTGATAGTGCCTATAAAAAAATTCAAGATGAATGGAGACTTCAGAAAGTTCACTTAATTATGGTTGCACCAACGACTGCATGTGTACGATTAGGTCAAAAAATGCAGGCTCGCCATCATGCTGATTTTATCTTATATGAACGTAAACCTGGTACTGGTAACAACGGTCCATTTGAGCCTACTATCCAAATTGGTGCAAAAAAAGTTAGTTTAGTTGGAACAGATCAGGAAATAGATATTTCCTAAATTTTACTCAATAAGTATGCCTTGAACTAGAATATGACTATTAAGAAAAAAGAAGTTTTTATCTCAGTGGATGTAGAAACATCAGGTCCTATACCAGGTGATTATGATTTATTGTCAATTGGCATGTGTTTGGTTGATAAACCAACTGTCAATTTCTACTGTGAGTTAAAGCCAATCTCAAACAAGTATGACCCTGAAGCATTATCAGTGACAGGGTTTAACTTAGATACTCTATTAAGTACAGGGTTATTGGCAAATGTGGCTATGGCTGAGTGCTGTAAGTGGATTGATCAAAATGTTACAGCCAACGAAATACCTATATTTGTTGGTTTTAATGTTGGATTTGATTGGTCATTTATAAACTATTACTTCCATAAATATCTAGGAAATAATCCATTTGGCTATACCTCAGTAGATATTAAATCTATGTATTTTGGCTGTTTTGGTGGTGATTGGTCAGAAACTAAATCAAGTAAAATAGTTGAAAAATTAAAGCCGAATTTTACTAATAATCATCACGCTTTGCAGGATGCGATATTTCAAGCAGAGTTATTTAATTTAATTTTAGAAGAAGTAAACAGAAAGGGGTGAATTATGAATTTGGTAGCACAAGCGCAGCATCCAACACAAATAGATAGTTGGGAAGTGGTTTTAATGAATATTGTTCAAAAAATTTCATTAACCCCTGCTCAATACGATCTAATAACAGATAGATATAGTAATCTACAAGCGATTTTAAATGTAGCTGAAGATGAAATATTAAAAGATGCTCATATTTTTGTGCAAGGTTCGATTGGATTAAAGACAACAATCAAGCCAGCTCCTGAAGCAGAAGGGGATCTGGCCAATGTTGATGCTGATGCTATTGTCTTACTTCCTAACGCACAGAATGTAGATTCAAAAGAAGTATTAGATGCACTAACAAGGCGTTTCGAAGAAGGGACTAGAACTAGTACCCCCATCAAACCTTTGCGTAGAGGCATTAGAATTGTTTATGCAGATGAAAATCCAGGCTTCCACATAGATGTTACACCAGCACGAAATGCACGAGGTAATGGTCAATCAGCTGGTTACGGAAATTTAGAGGTCCCAGATAGAGAGACTGGTTGGAAATGCAGTTCACCTCGTGATTATTCACTGTGGTTAGAAAGTTTGGCTAAGCTTGAAATCCAAATTATTCGAAAAATGGCTGATAATAAAGTTCTAATGGATAGTGCAACTCAAGATCCATTGCCTTTGTATGAAGACTACGCTGAACATAATCCATTAAGAGCAACTATTAAATTACTAAAAAGACATCGTGATCAGTGGGCATTAAATTCAGAAAGTCCTGAGTATCGACCGATTTCTGCAGTGATAACCACTCTAGCTGCCAAAGCATATGAGAAAGTTTATAAAGAATCACAGGCTCAGGCTCTAAGGCCAATTGAGGCAATTGTAAAAATCATTGCATACATGCCACAGTTTATAACCCAAGTTGATGAAGGCTTTGCTGTATTGAATCCTAAAGATTCAGGTGAAAACTTTGCTGAAAAATGGAATCGTCCAGATGGTGAGGGTGAATCTTATCGAGAAGCATTTTTTGTGTGGCATTCACAAGCTTTAGAAAGTGTATTAATAGGACTTAATGACTTAGGTAATTCAGAATCATTTGAAAATAAACTTATGGAAAGTTTTGGAGTCCCAAGAGCATTTATCAAAGAGCAAATTATAAATGTTCCTGATAAATCATGGACATTACCTGGAAGAAACTCTCAAATAACGCTCAATGCTCTAGCATTAAATGCCTTAACAGGATCATCTTCATCTGCAGCATCAATTCATACTTCAAATGAACCAGTAGGTCGACTTGGTTAAGATGGAAAAAGTCACTCCAGAAATAAGACAAGGTATAGCATTTTTACACCAATATTTAGGTGAAGATGCTATGTCTTTGCTTAAAGAAACAGACCCAAAAAAAAAGGAGGTGCTAGCGTATGAATTTCCTTTACCTGAGGACTTCTTAGGTGTTTCACGGATACTCAGGATTAGCTTTTGTGAAGGCTTTCCAACAGTTGGCTTGCGTCTACAAATAAGTCCTTCACCTTGGCTGTTATGGCCCCATGCGATGCCACAATCGTTATGTTTGTATGGATTTGGAGAGCATCCCGCTGCAAACTCGCCTGAAAGTGTAGTAAATGATGCGTTAAGGAGGTTATCAAAGATATTGGAGCTTGTATTACCTTCTTCTAATGAAAGTAATAGAAACGAGGAATTTTATAGGGAAATAAGTTCTTATTGGAGATTGCAATTAAATTTTAATAACCATCAGCTTGTTGTTTTGGAACATCCCTCAACTAATGGTGAGCTTTTTGGACTCACTGATCAAAGGGGAGGAATAAAACGTCATCAAGTTGTATGGTTAGCATCGCAGCAACCAATGATAGAAAAGCATCTTTCTAAAATATTAAACAGGGTAGAGAAAGTATCAGTTTTAGCACCAGTTGCATATTTTATTCGCTTAAATTCTTATCCAACTGTTGAAATTCCTAATTCCAACAAAGTCTTTGAATGGATTGAAAATCATATATCTTCAGTAGATTTTCAGAGGTTATTAGAATGGGATAAAAGAAACAATAGTTATCCTATTAGATGGTTACTATTAGAACTCCCGGATACTGAGCCACCCATTATTCAAGCGATAACTCTTAAACACAAAGGTATCAAAAGTGATAGCCATCAAGTTTATGGTAAACGAGCTGGACGTCGATTACGTAAGCAACAGAATAACGATGTAACATTGTCGAGTTTGGAACATAGTCCAGTTCATTTGCTAGCAAAAAATGTAATCCATTCAAGAAACATAGAACTATCAAATAATGATATAGCAAATAAAAAAATAGCAGTAATTGGTGCAGGTTCTTTAGGTAGTTCAGTCATTATGCATCTAGTGAGGGCAGGTATTACTAACATCACCATTGTTGATCCTGATAGATTTGAAAGTGCAAATTTAGGAAGACATATTTTAGGGGTAGATGATTTAGGTAAATATAAAACCCAAGCATTAAAAGAGCGAATCCAAAAAGATTTGTCTCATATCACTATTACATCAATTCCACAATATATTCAGTATGAATGTATTAAGAATATTAGCATGCTTGATGAAATGGATGTGGTGGTAATTACAACTGCTGATTGGAATTCAGAAGAGTTTATATGGTTATTGCATGAAGTTAGGCAACCTAAGTGGGCTTTAATCCAAGCTTGGGCTGAGCCTCATGCAATTATAGGGCATGTGCTGATAACTAGACCAAATAGTATTGCTGATGGACGCTACTTATTCGATGAGCATGGAAACTTTTTACACCAACATTCAGAATGGAAGGATAATGGGGTCATCCCACTTCCTGGTTGTGGAGAAGCGTTTATCCCTGGTGGTCCTATTGGAATTAATACAATAGCGGCAATAACAGCTCAATCGGTATTTGATGTACTTACTGGAAAAGTAGAATCTGAGACATGGGTTACTAGTATAGGTGATATTGAAAAGATACGTGAATTGAATGGTATGTACGTTGGACCGAATGTACCTGAAGGTTGTAAGCAAATTGTCATTTCCAGAGAGTGGCCAAAGGAGCAGTGTACTAGTGAGCTATGATCTAGCTTGGGAATGGCGATGGAAAACGCTTGATGTTGAATTAAAAGTGTCCACAGAGGTGGTAGACATATTCTTTTCTCATCAACAAAAATTAAAAGAAGATGAGAAAGGCGGGCAGTTATTTATTGATACAAGTATGTCGGATGGTTTATGGCTTGCAGTAGCTACACCTCCACATAATGCTGACCTTTCTGGTCCAACATGGTTGGAACTAGATGCCAATAGGTGTAAGCAGGAGGCTATTGAGTATCAAAATCAAGGGTTAGTTTTGGTAGGATACTGGCATACCCATGCTGAGTTAACCCCTAATTTGTCCCCGCAAGATATAAAAAGCTTTCGTGAATTTTCACGAAAGAATATTAGCTCGTTGCCGAACCCTTTAGCTGTAATTGTTGGTAATGGTAGTAATGGCGATACAATTAGAGCTTGGTCTTTACAAGAAAATGGTTTTATACAAGCTACATTAAACTAATTGGTGTTTAGAAGGGTATCTTTTGTGAAGTTTTCCAAAGATAAAATTGTAATTGATGAATATAAAAAAATTGAGGAAGGTAAAGTATTTAGTGCTTTAGATTTTAGTGTCCATGTAAATGATAAAAAGCTGCAATGGATTTTGAGAGATTATATAAAAAATGGTGATTCCCTCATTCTTTTTCCGAAGGTCTATTACAAGACCAAAAAGAATAGAATGATTCCAAATAGGATTCTCACTCCAGATATACAGAATACTTTAAAAGTCTTATCAAGGCGTACTGGGGAGATGTTTCAAGAACATGGAGGGATATCAGCAAATTATTTAGGTTTAAGTACCCAAGTTCCACAAATAGAGGTTTTTTATACTAATAGAAATTCACGAGAGTTTTTATTTTTTGATTGTACTGTGAGATTAATAAAAACACGTTGTCTCGACGTTTTTCAATATCCTCATGAGAGAGTTGGTTGGGCTGTATCAGCACTTTATTTTCTTGGCCCTAAGGTTGTTGATGTGAAAATGATTAACAAATTAAAAGAATCGTTGGGTGAAGAGGATTTTCAGACATTTTTGAGAGCTAAAAAGCCAAGTTGGATTAATAAACTAATAGATGAATCATAGTTGAGATGTAGAAATAATATGTGTGATTCATAGAGATCGTTTCAATTTAGCGATCTCTAAATCCATCTTGTAATTGGCGTGTTGAATCCGTTCATTTGATGGGTTGTATTGCTTCTGGACCTCATCAGAGAAAGGGGTTTCTTCACATAATTCAAAGTACCTTTCCATCGGTGTTTTACCTTTCAAAGCTGAATGTGGTCTCATCCAGTTATAGTAATGCTGCCATTCGGCTAGCTTGTCTTGGATATCTTCAGAATTAATATCGACAGTAGCGTAGAACTCAGATTTATCAGTCTTTTGAGAAGTAAGCGTCCGCTGAGTTATTTATGGGAGGATTATCATCCAAGCAGATAAAATTATAAAGCACTGATTTAATTGCATATAACAGAAAGAATATGAAATCTGTTTTAATCTCCATATATGATGAATATCATT
>JAHLFF010000275.1 GCA_018883945.1 Candidatus Acinetobacter avistercoris | reverse complement strand
ATATCAATCTATTATTCAATTACATTATTAAATTATTGATTAAATTTTGAGTTCAAATACTTTCAATTCAAGAAGTTTTGAATGACTGAGACTACCTTGTCAGTTTTTTCAGCATGTAACCAATGTCCAGCGTCTTCAATTGTAATCAATTGGTGTTGAGAAAATTGCTGCTCAATCGCGCTAAAATGTTCAGGCTTTGAGATATATTCAGAATTCCCACCCCGAATAAACAAAGTTTGCTGTTGCCATACAGGAACATCTTTCCAAGATAAAATTTCTGGATAAGAATTCGATAAAGTATTGACGTTAAATAACCACTGACCTTGCGACCATGATTTTAATAAAAACATGATCACACCAGCTTCAGAAATATAATAGTTCATGATCTCAGTGGCTTCTTTACGAGAAGAAACATCTGCTTCATTAACAGCAAAAAGTGCTTTGAAGATCTGATCGTGATGATTTTGTTGATAAGCAACCGGTGCCATATCTAAAACAACTAATTGTTCTAAGCGATTCTCCGCGATTTCCGTCATTTTCATGGCGACTTTAGCTCCCATAGAATGACCAATCACGGAAAATTTGTCGACTTTGAGATGATCAAGTGTATCGAGTACATCTTGAGCCATCTCTAAATAATCCATCGACTCTACATGCTTAGATTTGCCATGATTACGTAAATCAATTTGAACAACGTGATATTTTTCTTCAAAGGCACGTGCAAGCATGCCTAAATTGCTTAGACTTCCAAATAAACCATGAATAAACACGAGTGAAGAATATTGTCCTGCGGCTGTTGGCGAGTGTGTTTGAACATGGAGTTGCATAGATTAGTCCTTGAGATTACGTTTAAATCATTTAGTTGTTGATATATTTTAAAATTCACATATCTTAAAATTTAAATATCTTAATCTTTACATATTTTAAGCTTTGAACTGTGGAATGATATGAATAAGGAAGTTTGAAAAAGGATATTCAGTAGAGTTCTTTCAAAAGTCATTATCCACACAACGCACTGATTATTTGTATTCCCTCATCCTAAGCTTCTCACATAGTGAGAAGGATTTTTTACAGATTAATTTATTGCCATTCCATGATCATATTTCGACTTATGAAAGAGATCTAATTTTTAAAAAAGATCGAGAATCAAAATATATTTGGATCTCATAAGTAAAAGTATTTCGAATTATAAAAAATAGTCTTAGCTCTTTGTATTGAGTCCAGCTTAATTTTCTATATATTAACAACTCAAACTTGAACAATCTAAACTTTTAGGAATATAGACCATGTTTCATCATGTAGATGCCTATGCTGGCGATCCAATTTTGTCCTTGATGGAAGATTTCAGCAAAGATGAACGTCCAAATAAAGTGAATTTGAGTATTGGTCTATATTACAACGAAGAGAATATTGTTCCTCAATTAGACGCGATCAAAACAGCTTATAAAAATATTGAAGCGACTAATGAGACAGTAAAACTTTATTTACCGATGGATGGTTTGAAATCGTATAATCAAGCGACTCAGGCGCTGGTATTCGGTGAAAATAGTCCTGCACGTCAATCAGGTCGTGCAGTGACCATTCAAACGCTAGGCGGTTCAGGTGCACTTAAAGTCGGTGCGGATTTCTTGAAAAAATATTTCCCTGAATCTGATATTTGGGTGAGCCAACCCACGTGGGACAACCATATCGCCATTTTTAATGGTGCTGGGGTTCAATCACACTACTATCCATATTTCGATGCTGAAACCAACGGCGTGAATGTGCCTGTAATGTTGGCGTGTTTAAATTCACTCCCTGCCAAAAGTATTGTGCTTTTACACCCTTGCTGCCATAACCCGACAGGCGCAGATTTGACTCCTGCTGAATGGGATGAGGTTATCGCTGTACTTAAAGCCAAAGATTTAATTCCATTTTTGGATATTGCTTATCAAGGTTTTGGACAAGGTATTGAAGAAGACGCTTATTTAATTCGTGCTTTGGATCAAGCAGGAATGAATTTTATTGTCAGCAACTCCTTCTCTAAAATTTTCTCTTTATACGGCGAGCGCGTTGGCAGCTTATCTTTCGTCTGTGATGATCAGGCAACCGCACAAAAAGTTTTGGGTCAGTTAAAAGCAACTGTACGTCGTATTTATTCAAGCCCAGCAACGACAGGTGCGCTCTTGGTGAATGAAGTGCTGAACAATGCTGAATTGACTGCACAATGGGAAAATGAATTAAAACAAATGCGCGAACGTATTATTGAAATGCGCCAATTACTTGAAGCAAAATTAAATATTGAGCTTCCAACACATGATTTTAGTTACTTGGTAAAACAACAAGGTATGTTCAGTTACACAGGCTTAACAGGTGAACAAGTTGATATTTTGAAAGATAAATATGGCATTTATTTAGTTCGTAGTGGTCGTATGTGTGCTGCAGGTCTTAACCACAAAAATATTGATTACGTTGCAAAGTCGTTTGCTGAAGTGCTGAAAACAACTGCAATTTAAGAATTAATTTAATAAGAAGTGTTAAAAGTCTAATCTCGATTGGGCTTTTAACATCATCTTGTCATAGAAAATAATAAATAAAACTTCGTTAAATCATTATACTTTTGTTAACTGAGCTGAATTAATACTTAAAAATAAGTAAAATGCTGCTTTAATATTCATCATTATTCATCATTATTCATCATTATCCATCATTATTCATCATTATTCATCATTATTCATCATTATTCATCATTATTCATCATTATTCATCATTATTCATCATTATTCATCATTATTCATCATTATTCATCATTATTCATCAT
>JAHLFF010000274.1 GCA_018883945.1 Candidatus Acinetobacter avistercoris | reverse complement strand
TCTTGACTATTTTGTATTGCTCGACGCACTGCCTGTGTCGTTGTGGCGCTGCTGTGTAGAACTTGTCCCATAGTGCTTCCTTCCATTTATCTGAGAATATTGCACCATTAAAATCTGGGACTAAACACCTAGGTGAGGGCAAATGGAAACGCAAGAAACATGGAGCTGAATATCGTCGCCAATGGCGTAAACTACATATTGGTATAGATGCCAAAACCCTACAAATACGCGCTATTCAGCTCACAACCAATAATGTCAGTGATTCACAGGTGCTTGGTGATTTACTTAATCAGATTCCACAAGATGAGCAGATTGACTCTGTTTATACCGATGGAGCTTATGACACCAAGCAATGCCGTCAAGTAATTGCAGACCGACAAGCACATGCGGTGATTCCGCCAAGAAAAAATGCGAAACCTTGTAAAGATACAAAGACCAGCTCGCTAGAGCGAAATGAATTACTTCGAACAGTTAAGCGTTTAGGCAGGACACTATGGAAAATGGTCAGGCTATCATCGGCGAAGTTTGGTTGAAACTAAGATGCATTGCATCAAATTATTAGGAGATAAACTCAGTGCAAGGAGTTTTGATAGCCAAGTCAATGAGATTCATGCACGTGTAGCAGTCCTCAACAGATTTACGGAATTAGGTCGGCCACTTACCCAAGTTACGCCTTAAATTTGGCTCAATTAGGGGCGCTTTGCATTTCAAATCTTTGTGCAACAAAGCCAAATTACTATAGCAACAAGAAACTTAGAAATTGGACAATTAGTCCAAAGAAATAATTTTTTTATGATATTTCAGGGCGTTTTATTTGCATGCTTAATTTATTCAAGCAATACAGTTCCATACATCCATCTAATTCTTTGCTTGGTAGGATTTTATGTTGCCTATTCTCAGACTGCTGTGGCGGCTGGAGCTAAATATTGGCAAGAATTCTGGGAGAAAAAATTAGAAACTATAGAAAAGCATCTTTTAAAATTTTATAAAAAAGATGATAAGAATCTTGCTGTAGATAATAATCTAACTGAATTCTATCAACTGTTCTCTACAGAACAATCTGAAATAAATAATGATGTTATAAAGCAATTAGATATAAATACTAAAAATGAAAGTTTTACAAGTAAACTAAATACTTTTTGGAGTTACATATTAAATTTGAGGGTTATCAATTACTTCACATTTTTAAAAGTTATATATAGTAGAGAATTAATTTTAAATAAACCATCTGTTAGTAAAATTCCAATCCGTGTTGGAAGATTTTTTATGATAGCGTGGGGATTATTATTCATATCTACATTATGGTTCCCAAACAAATGGCTAGAAGATAAAAATTTGAATGAAAGTTTTTTACGAGGCTTTCCAACTCATAAAGAAGCGGCTAAGCAAGAAATTTATTTTTCTGCTGATAAAGCGATCAGTAGTACGGCAATTCCATTAAATATAGAAATTAATGATCTTAAAAAATTATCTAATAATCAACCCATTAATATTGAATTAACTATTAATGGACAAAAAGTAGAAGCTAAAGGAACAATTAAATGAGCGCATATGATTTAGAACAAAAACTTGTTATTGGTTTAGCTTCAAGTGCTTTATTTGATTTAGAAGAATCTGACAAAATATTTAGAACTGAAGGTGAGCTTGGTTATCGTGAATACTAACGTGTACATGAGAATACCCTGTTAGATCAAGGTGTAGCCTTTCCTTTTATACAGCGTCTACTTAACCTGAATAGTATTTTCCCGAAAGATAAGCCATTTGTAGAAGTCATCTTACTTTCACGTAATGACCCCAACACAGGTTTACGTGTGATGAACTCCATAGAACACTATGGTTTAAATATAAGAAGAGCTATTTTCTTACAGGGACGTACACCACATAAGTATATAGATGCTTTAAATATTAGTTTATTTCTCTCAGCAAATGAAACAGATGTGAATCAAGCAATTACAGCAGGTTATCCCGCTGGTCTAATTTTGAAAGGGCAAATATTTGATGTAGCACATGATGAAGAACTTCGTATTGCATTCGACTTTGATGGAGTCATTGCTGATGATTCTTCAGAACAAGTCTACAAAGAAAGTGGTCTTGGCGCATTTATTGAAAATGAAAAAAATCTTGCAGATCAACCTGCCAATAAAGGCCCATTACATAAACTTTTGAAAGAACTCTCTACTTTACAAAAAGCAGAACTAGAGTATCAGTCTAAAAATTTAGATTATAAAAGTCGTTTACGAATTTCTATTGTTACCGCTCGCAATGCACCTGCTCATAAGCGTGTGATTAATTCTTTAAGGTCTTGGGGCATAGAAACAGTAAATGAAGCCTTTTTCTTAGGTGGAATTGAGAAACGTAAAGTTTTAGAAATTTTGCAACCTCACATATTCTTTGATGATCAAGTTACCCACCTTGAAAGAACTGCTGAAAGTATTGCTTCTGTTCATATTCCATTTGGAATAGCTAATAAAAAAGCCGAACCGAAACAAACTATTACTTCTAATGATATGAACGAACTAGCAACAGAAGATAGCTAATTTTTCTACCCTCACCCCAGCCCTCTCCCACAGGGAGAGGGAGCGCCATTTGATTTAGTGTCTGCATGGATTTCACAATGGAATTCCCTCTCCTTTCAGGAGAGGGTTAGGGAGAGGTGCTTTTATCCAATTAAAAAACCCTCTTCCCCCGCCTTCTCCCAAAGGGAGAAGGAGCTTTCATCCTTTCTTCACTTGCAATTCAATGCACACTTGCCATAAGTGTTCTAAAACCACATCCGTCCGCCCCAACAC
>JAHLFF010000273.1 GCA_018883945.1 Candidatus Acinetobacter avistercoris | reverse complement strand
AATATCACCTTTCATTGATTCTTCAACCATTCCAGGTAATTCTGAACAACCCTTTACTCCACCAAATGCAGTGCCTCTCCAACTACGACCTGTAACCAACTGGAATGGACGTGTCGAAATTTCTTGACCTGCACCTGCGACACCGATAATGATCGATTGACCCCAACCACGGTGTGCACACTCAAGTGCTGAACGCATAACATTGGTATTACCAATACATTCGAAAGAATGATCTACGCCCCAACCTGTTTTTTCAACAATCACTTCTTGAATTGGACGATCGAAATCTTTTGGATTTAAGAATTCAGTCGCACCGAATTGCTCTGCCAATTTAAATTTTTCTGGATTGGTATCAACCGCAATAATTCGACTTGCTTTGGCTTTATGTGCACCCTGCACCACAGCAAGGCCAATTCCACCTAAACCAAATACAGCTACGGTATCGCCTTCTTGGACTTTAGCTGTGTTTTTAACTGCACCTAAGCCTGTGGTCACACCACAGCCCAATAAACAAACATGTTCAGGATTTGCTTCAGGATTCACTTTCGCTAAAGAAACTTCAGCAACCACGGTATATTCACTAAAAGTTGAACAGCCCATATAGTGATAGATCGGCTCACCCTTATATGAAAAACGAGTTGTTCCATCTGGCATCAAGCCTTTGCCTTGAGTTGCACGTACAGCAACACATAGATTCGTCTTATCTGACTTACAGAACAAACACTCTCCGCATTCCGCTGTATACAGTGGAATAACGTGATCACCCACAGCTACACTGTTGACACCTTCACCGACTTGTACAACGATACCCGCACCTTCATGACCCAGCACCGCTGGAAAAACACCTTCAGGATCATCACCTGATAATGTAAAGGCATCGGTATGACATACACCTGTATGTGTAATTTTCACCAACACTTCACCCGCTTTTGGTGGAGCAACATCCAATTCAACGATTTGTAATGGCTGTCCTGGACCAAATGCTACTGCCGCACGTGATTTCATGTATAGAGAGTCCTTAATAGAGGTTCAATTTAACAAATGGTTTACAACAGTAACCTCTTTTTAATCGCAGATTCAACCATTAACATGCTATTTATAGAGATATATAAAAAAATAGGTTAATCATCTAAATAATGCCACTCAAAAAGCAAACTTCAATTGCCATATATGTATGCATATTAACGCTGACTGGATGTAGTTTACCTATGAATAAATCCGTGAAAGATACGATTTCTTCCGAGCATGCGGAACATTGGTTACAAGGCACGCTGTCCGCTCCGCAGTTAAAACAAGATTTAACTGCCTACTTGCCACTGGACGATGCTTTTATGAGTATTGCCAGTCGTATCCATCTGATTCGTAATGCGAAATATAGTCTTGATTTGCAATATTATATTTGGAAAGATGATTCTATTGGACACATGATGTTAGCTGAACTCCTGAATGCTGCTGATCGTGGCGTGAAAGTTCGTTTAATGATTGATGATCAAAATGGTACTCAATTGGATGAAGCATTAAAGGCTTTATCAGCACATCCCAATTTTGAAATTAAACTCTTTAATCCCTATAAATATCGAAATTTTCGCGTGATAGATTATGCATTTCGCTTAAAAAATATTAATCACAGAATGCACAATAAACTGATCATTGCCGATGGCGTTATTGCCGTTACAGGTGGTCGAAATATCAGCCGTGAATACTTCGATGCTAGTGATAGTTTTCAATTTACTGATCTAGATATTCTATTTTTAGGTGAATCAGTTAAAAATGCCAATGATGTATTCATTGAGTTTTGGAATGACAATTTAAGTTATTCGACCAAGCAATTATTGGGAGAAAGCTCAGAACAAGAATTAAAAAAGCTACGCAATAAATATTTAGCCAATGCTCAAGAAAAAGATGTCATTGAAAACCGACTTGAATTTGCTCAGCAACAGATTCAGGAAAACTTAAAGCAACGCCCAATACAATGGGCTAAAGCGCATTTTGTAGCAGATAGCCCCAACAAAATTCGTGGAGAAGCTCAAGGTCAACAATATATTTACAATCAAATGATCGATATTATGGGCAAACCTAAAGCTCACTTGGAACTTGTCTCAGCATATTTTGTACCGACGGCCAAAGGTGAACAATATCTTTCTGAATTAGCTCGAAACAATATAGACGTTCGTATCCTCACCAATTCATTTTTGGCCAATGATGTGGCTTTGGTACACGCCTTTTATGCAAAATATCGTCATAATTTGCTTAAAAATGGTGTGAAGCTGTATGAGTTTAAG
The DNA here is from genome assembly GCA_018883945.1 of Candidatus Acinetobacter avistercoris. GTDB lineage: Bacteria > Pseudomonadota > Gammaproteobacteria > Pseudomonadales > Moraxellaceae > Acinetobacter > Acinetobacter avistercoris. The sequence goes on along the minus strand of JAHLFF010000273.1, from coordinate 9,186 downwards.
CCATATATAGAAAGGGAAAAAAGAACATGGTATGAAGCTATGACCGGTAATGTGATCCCTGCTAAAGGTAAAAATGCATCGAGTCTACATGCTAAATTTTTTGATATTGATGGCATGGTTTTTATAGGTTCATTTAACTTCGATCCACGTTCTGCATTTTTAAACACAGAAGTTGGCTTGGTGATCGAATCTGACCAGTTACAGGATCAAATTTCAACATCATTAGATCAATACCTTCCTCAAATTGCTTATCAACTCAAATTGAATCCAAAAGGAGAAATCATTTGGCAGGATCAAAAATCCGATGGATCAATGGTTGAACATACACATGATCCAGAAACAACTCGATTTCAAAGATTCACTATTAAAATAGTTTCATACCTGCCTATTGAATGGATGATGTAATTACATTGAGATTTCATAAACCCTATAATTGGTAGATACTCCATTTAAAATCATTAAAGCTAGTAGGTTGAGTGAGGATCCCCCATTTTACTCTGGTTGATTATTACGATAAAATTCCAGTTTTTAGCATTTTGCTAAATCCATTCAAAATATCTCCCTAAGTGATTCACTCGTTATGCAATTTTTTGATTTAAGTCGTCAATTCAATCTTGATGAGATGATTGTTCCCCCCACTACACTCGATGAGCTAACTCATCAGGATTGGTTTTTAGCAAAGATTCGTGTCGAACATGATTGTATAAATAAATCTGAAATAATTGAAGGACAAGTGGTTTTAAAGTCAAATTCTAATATTCAAATCGAATTGGAATGGCAAATCCAAGATACTGGACAGGATTTACAGGTGGTCTTTAAAGGTATTGAAACTGAAACCAAAGATCAAAGCTGGATCTTGGTTAAAGGTGCAAAACTTTGTGATGCAGAGCAAAATAAACTTTCTGTACAAGCTTTAAGTCTATGGATAGACGGTACATTGTTTAACCTAGTCCCTCATATCCGTCGTGAAATTAAAGCCTATCTAAATCTCTGGGATTATGTTGATTATGATGTTTAATCAACAATAAATCTCATTTTATTTAAGCGCTTACATATTTAAATAAGTAACATCAGATCTAGAATTTAACTGCTTATAAATTCTTTTTCTATAATCCAGGATGCGTTTCATCTATAAAACCTACAGCTTTAAATAACTGTAGGTATGCAGCTGCTTTTTTTTCTAATGCCAAGGGATAAGCACGGGATGAAGAAGGCATTCGATATAAAGTCAATTCACGATCTGCGAACTGAACGTGTGAAGTCATTCCTAAAGCAGGTTTTATCGTATGCTCAGGCATAGACAACATCAATGTATCGGTTGCTTTGTCGCCCGTGGTCATTATGTGCTGACACATTGGAATCTTTGCCAAAAGATTTGCTAAATTTGTGGGTGTGACCACTTCGAGGAATTTATCTGCGGCATTGCCTTTTTGACGAATAACTTCATATGCAGTATCAAAGATAGCGATGCCCCTTTTATTTAAAAAATCGCGGATGAGCTGCTCTTTAAATGTTTTATTTTTTAGATCCAAAAAGTAATTCGAATCTTGAAAGAAACAGAGTCCAAAGATTTTCCACATATCATTTTGAAAATTTGGATAATAAAAATCCATTTTCCAACGAGTTTGAGGCGGTGGAAAACTTCCCAACATGAGCAATTGGGCATTCTTTGGTAGAAAAGGTTCAAGAGGATGCGTTTCAATTTCAAATTCCGTCATGATCACTCCGCTTCCATATATATTAAAATTTCAATTGGATTTTATCTGCAACTTGTTCCGCCCAAAGCGTATAAATTTCTTTGCTGGGATGAAAACCATCTTCTGCCATCTCTAATTCCAGCGCTCGATATTTTTCAATATCATATTCGATCCAATCCATATTGGCAGTCTGAACAACCATTTTTTTCAGTTGTTGATTCATTCTTTTGGCATATTGACCAAAAAGCCAAGCCAAAGGATTCGGTAAAGCTGGAAATAAGTCCATCGGTGGCACGCCCGTTGCAATAATCAATTTTGGACTAAATTTTTTCATAAGCTCTGCATACAGCTTTTGTTGTTTTTTGATCCAAACATTTGCAGACATGAATTTGGTGACATCATTTACGCCCACAGACGTGAGCACGATATCAAAATGCTGTTCATCTAAATCATCTATAGATTTAATCACTTGTGAAGTTCTATGGCCTGTTTTTGCATGTAATTTCCATGTGATTTCATATTGAGCTTGTAGCGCATCAATCAATTGACCCAATAATGCATCATCTTGATGAATCACTCCAACCCCAGCAGCTGCGGAATCCCCCACAATCAGAATAGATAGAGGCTTACCCGACCCACTTAGACCTTCTCTCGGACCTACTGGCTCATTTAGATGCAAAATGTTATTTTTTACGCGAATTCCTTGAATCATTAATACAGGAATGAAGGCAATGGTTAAGGCTTTAAGCAACATAATCGCATTTGTCATGATTTGCATAACAGCTATCTTAATCGAAAATAAAATCTGAATCAGTAACCAATAAAAAAGCCAGTTTACACTGGCTTTTTTCTAATACTCGGTCAGTTCGCTGACCGAGTATTTTTAAATGCATCGATAGTTTTAGAACAACAACTGATTATTTTTCAATAAATCATCCAAGCTGATATTTGTATTTTTCAAAATCAGCAGTTCAGTGACTTCAAACTGATCAGCTTTGGCAGTAACTCCATCTGCTTCATAAGATTGACCATCGCGATCAATGCTCACAATGGTATTTTCATCTTTGAATGAAACTGAGATATATTTTGAAATATCAGTAATATTTTGATCTACCAATAATGCACTCACATCAATCACGTCAGCGTTTAAACCAAAATTAAAATCAGTCCATGTATCTATACCATTACCGCCAGTAGCATCAAGCTGATCTAATACATTAAATATAAGCGTGTCTGCACCAGCGCCCATCTTATAACTATCATCTGCAGCACTACTTTCTACAACATCTTGATATTCTGAACCAATTACATTTTTTGGCACTTGAATAACAAGGCTAGCAGAGCTATTCGTTCCAACAGCTGTTTCAGCGATATAATCAAAAGTTTCAACTCCGAACGCTTTTCCAGATGGAGTGTAGGTATATGAACCATCATGTTTAAGGACCAAAGTACCGTATTTCCCTTCAACTGTAATTTCTTTTTTACCAGAATATGCAGAAGCGGTTTGACCATTCACAGTGTAAGAAATTATTGAAGCTGAACCAATATCATTACTCGCCACATTACCCTGAACAGGAACGATTTCCTTCGCTTCATATACATTTAAATATGTGTTCTGGAAAGTAATCGTTGAATCAGAAAAATTAGCTGAACCTGGGTTAACTAGTTTTGCTTCAAGCGTATATGTACCAGAACCTAAAAGCCCGAGGTCTAATATTTTACCCGTAGTTCCATTTAACATACCAGTTTGAACAATCTTAGCTTGACTATCTCTTACTACGTATTCCACATTACGATTTGAATTGAGAGACGATGTGGATTCAAAGCTAATCGAAACTTTACTGACTACATCTTCAAGGACTTTAAATGTCGTTTTTATTTCACGTTGAGCAAATCCAACATCAAGAGTTGTTTTATCAACATATGTTTCAGTCTTATTGATTAAGTTAACGGCCTCAACCTTCACATCATCTTTCAAGCTTGCTAAATCAATCTTAATGTTGAGGTTATCAAGACGTGTAGATCCATCTTTATTACGGACAACATAGGTGAAAGACTCAACCTGACCGTAAGGCGCATCTTGCCCAGCATTAACAGGATTGAGCAGGTAGCTATACGTACCATCTGTATTGATCTTCAAAACACCGTACTGCCCATTGATCTCTAATGAAGAACCGTTGAACTGTTTATTATTGATGGTAATGAGTAGATCATTTGGATCTAGCGTTACATCACCTGTCGACTCACCTCTGATACTTGATTCTAAAGGAATGTTGTAATCATAAAGTGTATCTTTATTGACAAATAGACTTGCAACACCGAGTACATCTAGTCCTGTTGGTACAACTGTAGCGATATACGTACCTTCAGTAAACTTAAGCGGAAGCTCTGGTGATTTCCCACCCAAAACAACCGTATACCAGTCCTTTTCTGTGTGATATTGGACATATTGATTGGTCGCTTTATCTAGGCGATAAATATACAAAGAATAGATTGTCAAACTGACACCAATACCATCACCTTGCAGCGTCAATTCACGAACTGTATTTGAATCAACAGTGAAGTTCATAAAATCAGAAGTTTTAACCGCATCGGCTTTAATAATTGGATCTAATAAGCTTAGATTTAATACTTTGATGTTGCTTAGTTTATCAATCGGCTTTGGATGAGATGTGATTACAGGTTCTGGCATTATAACAATCGTATCGTTAATTGTTATTTGCTGAGGTTCTGGCGCTTTATTGGATATAGTGATATCTAATTTTGCAGATGCAGTGTCACCAGCAGGACTTTTGACGGTATAAGTGAAATGTTCAGTTTTTCCAAATGGTCCTTTAAAGTCACTATCCAGCTCATAACGATAACTACCATCCTGATTCACATACAACGTACCATATTGACCTTTAACTGCAGTTTCGGTTGTTTCTAGAGTGGTCGTAACGCCATCTTTAGTAATGCTATTCAAAATTATGTCAGTTGGAACAATGTCTATGCCATTCACTTGATCAATATCTGTAATGACATTACCAGCTGTCGAACCTTCTGCTGAAAGTGCATTGGTGTAGTCTAAAATATCGTCATTCAAAACTTGTAATGTATAGCCACTTAATACTGTTAAACCATATGCAGGCGTGAGGAATACAAGATACTCACCTTTAGGCAAGCTTAAAGTTAACTCATCTGATACACCACCGAGCAAATATGCTTTAAGCCATTGTTCTTCTACTTGATACTGTTGGTATTCACCTGAAGATTCATCTTTACGATAAACAACCAAGTCATACATAGAGCCAATCGAAATACCGCCAGATTGTGATTTTAGTGTCACGTTTCGAATATTGTCTTCAGCCACATTAATTTTCAGTGAATTTGATAAAACCTCAGTCAGCACATCAGCTGATAACACAGGACCTAAACCAACACTAGCGATAGCAAGAGCTGTTTTATTTTGTAGAACATCATCACCTGTTGGTTTAAGTACCGTAGGTGTAATCTCGGGGGTTAATACAGTTGTATTGTCTGCCAAATTAATAATTTGATCTGAAAGAACTGGGGTTAAAATCGTTTTTACAGGCGATTCATTACCAGCTGCATCTATTGCTACAGCTGTTATGACTTCGCCATTTTTAGGAATTGGATTTAGCGCTAAAGAAAATTCACCATTCTGATTAACAACTACTTTTTGAGATGTAGTCTGTTCACCAAGTGATTGGGTAATCGTAATTTCTGTTCCAGCTTCTGCCTTACCTGAAACAAGAGAATTATTCGCAGAAATCGTAAATGTTTCGATCACAGGATTTGTATTATCAACAACAATCTTACCAAGACTTACAGATTGTGCATTTCCTGCAATATCTGTTTGTTTAACAAGAACGTTGTTATAGCTACCTTCAGCTAAATTAAAATGATCACCTAAACCCTCAATCCATGTTTTACCTGCATCTACGCTATACGACCAAACTGCATTAGCCTCAACATTCGAAACTAAAACCTTCCCATTGTTGGTAATGCCATCACCTGGTTTTCCAGAATCCAACTCCAATTTAACTTGAAGGGATGTAGGTGCAACTGTATCAATAATTAATGATGATTCTTGTTTGATCGGACCAAGCGAACTACCGTCTTTGTCACTCACATAGGCATTAACTGTATAAATACCATCAGGAAGTACTTCGGTGGTCATCGTCCATTTACCATCAGCATCTGCCTGCACTGTGATGCTCTGCATTTTACCGTTGACTTCGAATTCAACAGTAATATAAGAATCTTTGAGTGCTGATCCTGAGATCAAAGGCGTATTATCTGAAGTAGGATTTAAGGTATCGATACTGAGTAATTCAGATGCTTTGGCATAAGAAACAACTTGATCTAGTACACCTTCTGCATTTTTGAAGATTTGATCGGTAGATGAAGGATCAGTTAAAACTTGTTCTGCAACTAGAATTGCATCTTCAACGAGCTTAAGTTCTGCGCCATTCAATAATCCCGAAGCAACAACAGCTTTAGCATCAGCAATAGAATCAGCCAATGACTCTTTAGCTGACTCTAACTCTTCAGCAGCTTTAGCATCTGCAACAATTTTGTCTAAAGTTTCTTCAGCGTTTTTATAATCTTCATTCTTTGAATTCGGATTATTTAATACAGCTTCAGCTTCTCGAATCGCTTCTTCTACTTTTTTCAGTTCATCACCGTCAAATGCACCCGAATTAACATCAGCTTGTGCATTTGTAATTGAATTAAGCAATGACTCTTTAGCGGACTCTAACTCTTCAGCAGCTTTCGCACCAGATACGACTTGGTTAAGATAATTTTTAGCAGCTTCAAATTCTTTAGTCGAAGATTCTGGATTGTTTAATATCAGATCAACGTCTTTAATCGCATTTTCTACATCCGTTTTTTCTTGACCATCAAAAACATTCTGCTCTAAATCTTGTTTAGCTATAGCTATCGCATCTTCAAGTTGTTTTTGTGCTGCATCCTCTAAAACTTCAACGGCCTTCGCATCAACCACTACTTTATCCAATTCAGCCTTTGCTTTATCGAAATCTTCAGCAGTAGAGTTTGGATTATTAATAATATCTTTTGCTTTAGTAATCGCATGAGTCACATCAGTTTTTTCTTGACCATCAAAAAGATTATTGTCTAAGTCTTTTTGAGCTGCCGAAGTTGCATCTTCAAGTCTTTTTTGAGCTGCATCTTCAAGATCTTCTTGTATCTGAGCATCTTTTAAAGTTTTATTTAATTCTTCAACTGCTTGGTTAACAGCTTGTTGATTTGCATTGGCATCGTCTAAAACGCGCTTTGCATTATCAATTGCATTGAAAACAATCGTGTTTTCAACACCATCAAATTGTTTTAATGATTCTTCAGCATTCTGAATAGCCTTGGATAAATTTTGCTTATCAACCAAAGGATCTGCGGGTGCTACTGAAGAACCACCATTACTACCACCACTTGAAGCAGCCGCAATAATGCCGACTCCCGCAACTAGAGCGCCACCAGCCATCCAACCATTTATTGTTAATAAATTACTAGAACCTGATGTCAAAAGTGCTTGAATTGATTCAATTGGATTATATTCAACTTGAGCGAAGTCTAACAAAAATAACTCTTTATCATTTGCTCTAAATACAAGATCAGAAGATTCAGCTTTAAAATTTTCAATGGTTAATGTTTCACCATTTTTAAGCTTAATAACAACTTGATTATCATTAACGATTATTTCTTGCACTTCTTCTGGTGCAATATCAACCAAAACAATTGAACTATCTGTTAATTTAATATTGATACTATCCGTAGAAACTGAATTTGTTCCTGATTTTTTTGATATTACTTGAGTTTGCATTTTACAAAACACCCCTAAAATTTAAATACTACAATACAAATGATTAAACGATCATTCAAACTTGTTTACAAGATAGGATTATATATTTTTTATCATATATTTCAATAATATGATAAACAACTCACACTTTATCTATTAAATTAGTCTGTTTTTTAATTAATAATTGATCAATACCATATATTTTAATATTGCTTATCTGAATATTAAATTCGCATAAATCAATATAATTATTAAATTAATTTTAACAAAACCTTTATTCATACTTATTAAAAAATTTATCCAAAAAGCCATTTGAAATAAAAATTAAGAAATTAATTTTTTATTTTAGATAATCTCATTTTTTCGAATTAGATATCAGTTTAAAACTCAAATCTAATATTATTTAAGTCTTAAATTTTTCGCTTAAAAATTACTCACATTTAATTCAAATCAAAACTAAAAATTTAAATGAGTTAGCCAATGCTAAAAATTTTTTGTAATATTTATTTTTCACTTTTTAATTTATTTTCAATTGAAATTTATTTGATCTCTATTGCACTTCATTTGAGAATCTAAGAATTAAAAAAGAACATTTAGTTCTATTAAGTTGATAAGAAAAAATACCTTCCCAGAGTACAAGAACGCGAAGATCAAGAATTATTGGTTGTGAGTTTGTTGCGTAAAAAAACTTATGAAAGGTGTCAATTCAGCATGTAGAGTTCTACACAAGAATATAGCGCTATCGATGACGCTTAAAGTGCTGAAATTTTACAATTCTGCCGACTCAAACTAAGAGTGAGAAAACAAAAAACTACTTTGACAATAATCCAAAATTGATAAGGCGTTAAAAATTTTGTCGATTATCATGGTTTTCATTAACGCCAAACGCCAAAAACATCATTCTCAACAAAAAATACAGCGTCTAAGGCACATAGCACCTCTATGCTTATATGCCTCTGTTCATAAATTCTTTAAAAAATTTCACTTAATTTACTGATATATCGAAAACTCTTTCTTCTTGAAATTCAAAATCAATAGCACTTAAATGAATTGAGTAAAATTATCAAAAAAACTGTAAATTAATGGACTAAATACAGTGTCCAAAATCTTCAATTAAACACTTTGACATGTCTTGTGACTTTGAGTTTCTGAATGAGTCTGCGTCACTGATATAGGTCGTAAAGTTAAAATCTGTTCGCTACGTGCGTAAGGACCATATATGTCATGTAAAATTGAACTGGTTAATCCGATTCCATCTGTTCCAAATTGTTGTACTGCTTCTATCCCCAACCATTGTCCTTTGGGTAGACGATGCATATGAATCTGTAAATCTAAATTGGGAAAAGCCCAATCTAAAACAGGCTGCTGCCGAGGGACCATCCCATTAGCGGTATCCACCATCCCCATATGTTTTACAAAATCACTGGTTGGCTCACCTTCAACCATGTCACATGAGGTTTTAATCCAAACAATCCCTTTTCCCGCTCTGTGGGCAGTATTCGCTCGTGTTTCTGTGGATTGAATGAAACCACCTGGCCACTTTCGCATACCATCCCAAATTTCAAATGATTCTGGATTATCAATAGGAGTATCTTCTAATCCAGCAATTTCACTGGTGTCTTGCATCAACATCCGCCATGCACGGGCAATAATGCAGGTTTTACC
>JAHLFF010000272.1 GCA_018883945.1 Candidatus Acinetobacter avistercoris | reverse complement strand
TTGACAGATTTTGAAGTGGTGAAGAAAGTTTCTAAAGATCCGTCACAAGTGCTTATCACTGCGATGAATACTTGGTTTGGTAGTCTGATGATGTGTGAGAGCTTCCATGCTGACTTACATGCAGGGAATCTGATGCTTCTTGAAGATGGTCGGGTCGGCTTTATTGATTTCGGTATTGTCGGTCAATTAAAACCTGAAGTCTGGACGGCATGTATTGCATTTATGGATGCGCTACAAAAAACGGATTATCCATTAATGGCTGAAAATATGCTGGGTATGGGAATGACGGATCAGCAGGTGGATACCAAAGTCCTCGCAGATGATTTAGAGCGTTTATTTGGTGGTGTGCTTATGGCAGATCCACAGCAAATTTTGTCGACTAATCCTGCTGATTTAAATGACATTATGATGGATATGGTGGGTGTGGGGGAGCGACACGGGATTCGTTTTCCACGTGACTTTGCTTTGCTGTTTAAACAAATGCTGTACTTTGATCGATTCATGCGTATTCTTGCACCCTATACGGATATTTATGCAGATCAACGCTTACAGATGGTTCAAAGTATTGAGCCTAGTGCGTTGTTTAAAAGCGAATAGATTTAAATATTATAATCTTTGTGCTTAATTGTTTTATTTAATCCTTAGATAGCCTGCTCATCCTTCCATTGCTAAAGACTAAGAATGGAAGGATGAAAACATTCAATTCATCTTCGAATAGAGTGATTCTGCTTGGAAACAAGAGAATAAATGGGGATTATTTTTTTATTTAGAGTGAATAGAGTGAAATTATGGATGCCATCATTGTTGAAGGCTTAAAAGTAGAGACAGTCGTAGGATGTTTTGACTGGGAACGTCAAATTATTCAACCTTTAATGCTGGATTTAATCATTCGTACTGATTTAGAGCAGGCATCAAACTCAGATGCTTTGGTAGATACATTAAATTATGCTGAAATTTGTGAAGTGTCAGCGAAGGTAATTCAGGAGGCTCAGCCTGAATTGATTGAACATGCAGCAAAACTGGTTTTAAATGCGCTTTTTACTACCTTTACGGCTATAGAATCTATTATGATTACCATCCGTAAGCCTGCCATTATCGCGCAAGCAAATTCTGTAGGAATTCGTCTTGAACGCCACCGAAACGATTTTCGCCCTAGCATTGGCGAGTAATTGCAATCCTAAACAAAATTTTGAAACAGCATTTGAAAAAATTTCAAGTTTAGGTCAAGTGCAGTTTTCCAAAATATATGAAATTCCATGTCGTGATGGCATCGGCGCAGATTATTGGAATGCAGCATGTTTAGTGCATTCTTTTCAATCTGTTGAAGGCATCATTATGGTGTTGAAAAAAATGGAAGCAGAGTCTGGACGAATACGACCTTCACATCACATATCACTGGATGTCGATTTGATTGCTTGGGGTAAAACACTTTCTGAAATGCATTTTAATGAAAAGAAACTCCCTTTGGCATTAGATGTTAAAGTGCCTATGTTTGATTTATGGAAATGCGCAGAATTTAAAACGCATTTAGACTATCCTATTGTTTCAATCGAAATTTAGATTTGAAAAGTGTTATCGAAAAATATAAAGTTAAAAATGATATTTTCACAATTTTGAAATAGAAAATGTGTCGGTTTATATACCTATAGTGGGCGTTGTCATTGAGCAACGTCCTATTGTTTTGTTGCTTCAATATAGTCAGGGAAATATGTGTGGTAGAGATCGATATTAAAATTTTGAAAGTTTTTTTATATGTTTATAAACTGAAGAATGTTTCTTTTGCCGCAAGACAATTAGAAATGAGCCAACCTGCGGTGAGTAATTTATTAAATAAACTTCGAAAATATTATGCAGATCCTTTATTCATTCGCGTAGAGAATGAAATGCGCCCTACGGAATTATCGACGCAGTTATTTCCACTCATTTCTGATTTGTTGAATAATTATGATGCGATTTGTCAGCACAAAGAGCAATTTAATCATTTTGAATCTCAAAAAATTTATAATATTGCCATGACGGACGTCGCACATTTGGTGCTTCTGCCTCAAATTTCGAACTATTTGAAGGATCATGCACCCAAGGTACAGTTGAATGTACATGCGATTAAATCGAATAGCTTAGACCTGCTGAAAAATGGAACGCTTGATTTGATCGTAGGTTTTTATGACCAACTGGATGATTATTTTTATCAGCAAAAATTGTTTGAACAATATTTTGTAGTGATCGCAGCTAAAGATCATCCACGTCTTAAAAATCCAAAGATTACTTTAGATGAATATCTCGGTGAAAAGCATATTGATGTTGAAGTAGGAGCTGGGCATTTTTCATTTGAAAATCATATCGGTCAACTTTGGTATAAACGAAACAAAGTCATGACATTACCGAGTTATTTGGGTGTAGGCTTAGTAGTTCAACAATCAGATGCGATTGCAACAGTGCCGTTTTACTTGAGTGAAGTATTATTGGCGCGTGGGAACTTACAGATTTTAGAATTGCCGCAAGACTTTCCAACGTATTCGATCAAACAATTTTGGTATATCTCGAATCATAATGACAAAAGTCATCAATGGATTCGCCAAGTGTTTTATGAAAATTTGAAAAGCAAAGATATTCGTCTTTAGTGTTTCTCAATGTTATCGGTTTTAATAAATTAGGCCTAAAAGATCGAATATTCTTTGATAAGTACCTCATAAATTTTAATCAAAGAACATTGCTTCGGTCAGGTTGTTTTGATCTTGTTAAAATTTACGTCTTTTTATTCTATTTTTTTCAAAAATACGTATTATCCACACTTTAAACAAAACTATTAATAAAAAATGACTAAAATTATATTTATGACACTCATTTCCTCAGTCGTCTTTCTCAATGCTTGCGCTACTTTGTCACCACAAGAGTGTCATACAGCTAACTGGAAACAGATTGGGGAAAAAGATGGACAGTCGGGTTTATCTTCCAGAATTGCAAATCATTATAAAGCGTGCTCCAAAGTGAATGTTGTGCCGAATCAAAACTTATATGAAGAGGGATATAAACTAGGACAAAAACAATATTGTCAGCCTAGAAATATATACAAATTGGCTTTAAATGGCAGTGGTTCTTATCGTGTTTGCCCAGTTGAGCAACATTCAGAACTTCGTCCATTCTATGACGTTCCTCATCAATTTTATCAGGCCGAAGTCAATAAAAACAACATAGATCGTGAACTTAATCGACATCAAGATTATTTATTGGACAAAGACTTATCTAAAGAAAAACGCGATCAATAT
>JAHLFF010000271.1 GCA_018883945.1 Candidatus Acinetobacter avistercoris | reverse complement strand
CGAATACGACTTTAACGTGGACAGGGAATGAAATTTTATTGCAAGGTACAGATGCGCAAGCACTGCAAAATCTGGCAGCTCAAATTACACCCTTAGTTCCCAATCTAAATGTCAATGTTCAAAAAGCGGTTGATATGGACCAAGCAGTAGATAGTAGTATCAGTGAAGCAGAAAAAGCATTGGCAAAAATTAATCCTGATCAAGTCAAACCATTGGATATTGCAGAAGCCTTAAATATACAAATCATCAATTTCGCAACGGCTTCCAGTGAAATTCCAGAGGCAAATAAAACAGTACTCGATCAAGCGACAACCTTGATCAAGCGTGTACCGAATGTGCATCTTACCGTTAAAGGTTTTACTGATACCGTCGGTTCTGCTGAAAGTAATAAAGTTTTGTCGCAACAGCGCGCGCAGTCAGTGGTCGATTATTTGATTTCCAAAGGCGTTGATGAAAGTAAGTTAAAACCTGAAGGTTATGGTCAAGACCATCCTGTAGCAGATAATTCAACAGAAGAAGGTAAATTTAAAAATCGTCGAATTGAGTTTTCTGTGACCAATACTGAAACAGGCGTTGAACGTAAAGTGAGTTCAGATGGTGTTGAAAAAGTGAACTAAAACGTATTTAAATTTTCATTGAAGTGTCTCAACAAAGCCTCATTTTTGAGGCTTTGTTGATTTAATATGTAAAAGAATAAATAATGCTCAAGTTTAAAATATATAAAATAATCAGAATAAGGTTAACTCTATGTATAAATTATTATTTATTGGTGCAGTCGCAGTGTCATTATCACTTTCAGGCTGTGATAAATTCAAGTTCAAAAAAGATGAAGCTGTACTCACAGAAAATACGGATTGGAGTTGTACCAATCAGGATCATGTGAATAATTTACAAACATTCTTAAAACAAGAATATTTAAAAGAAATTGATAAGAGTTTAAGAGCTTCTCGTTATTATCAAGCAGATGAAGCTTTGCTTAAAAAAATTAATGATAGTTTGAAATTTGAAATTAAAAATATTCGTACGATAACTCAAGATCCTAAAGCAACATCACAGCTAGAATGTGAAGGCCAAGTGGTGGTGAATTTTCCGAAAGGCTTACAAAAGCGTGCTGAAAATGCATATTTGGAACAAGGTGCGCAATGTGACCATTGTGAAGAGGAAGGTGGTCATGCAACTCTAAATGATTACTTAGAAGCAAACGAAGCGCCACTCAGTATTGAAAATGACTTAGTTAAAGGTAAATTTAAATTTGATGTGGTTAAGACCGACAAAGAAGGCATTAGCTTAAATGCTGAACATCAAAATGAAGTCATTAGAGCCGTTGTTTTTATCAGCACTAAAGCCGTGCAATATGAAGCTTACGTTAAAGAAAATCAAGAAATGCGTGATCGTGAAACTGTCGCTAGTGTTAAAAATGCAGCACAGACTGAATTGGCATTAATAGCGATGAATATTCGTAATAAAGAAATAGATGATGATCAGAAAAAAGTAGTCGAACGCCTCAATCAAACATGGGATCGCTTCAGTGAAGAACAAAAAACGCAGCTGAAACAAGTTCAGGCTGAATGGTTTGAAAAGCGTGATGTAGATTGTAAAGTCATTTCACAAAAACGCGTTCATCAAATTTCTGAAAATGATCGTGAGACGTATCAGAAGCAAGCGGATTATTGGGATGAATCAATGCATACAAAAAATGCTGAAATGCAGTATAAAAATTGCTTTGTCCAACGGACGAATGAACGCATCATCTACCTGAACAATGTGTTTAATTAATATTTGAATATTCTGCTTAATTTGAGCATTTTGTTGAATAAATTCGTAATCATTCATTATTTGTTGATTATTCAGATTTAAATTTAAAGGACGAATTGATTCGTCCTTTTTTTATTGGCATGCTAAGCGCAAATTCATAAGCAATAAAATAGGAAATAAACACATGCGGATCAGTTTCATTGGAGCAGGTCGTGTCGCTACTCATTTGGCACGAACTTTAAAGCGAGAACATGAAATTGTAGACGTATGGAGTCGAGACTTAAAACATGCCGTGAACTTGGCTGAACAGGTCGGTGCGCAAGCAAAGCATGTACTAAATCAGCTTCATTCGGACATCGACTTGGCGGTTATTGCGGTGAGTGATCAGGCCATCGCAGATGTAATTGTTGCCCTCAGTGGAATATTAAAAAATGTATTGATTGTTCATACATCAGGCAGTACCAATCTCAATATATTAACTGAACACCATCAGCGTTCAGGTGTCTTTTATCCGTTGCAAACGTTTAGTTTTGAACGGGATGTTGAATGGTCGAACACGCCTATTTTTATTGAAGCCATAGAAGCTATGGATGCAATCACGCTAACAAACATAGCGGAAAGTTTAACTCAGCGAGTATATCAGTATGATTCTGCACAGCGTTTAAGCTTACATTTGGCTGCAGTATTTGCATCTAATTTCACCAACTATTGCTACGACATGGCCAAACAGGTTGTTGATGCAAAGCAGGTTGATTTTAGTTTGCTCTATCCCTTGATTTTAGAAACTGCAAATAAAGTGACACAAAGTGATCCAAAGTTGATGCAAACAGGACCTGCAGTGCGTGGGGATCAAAATATTATCAACATGCATACACAGATGTTGGCGGATGCAAAAAGAGAGGACTTAAAACAGATCTATGGCTTGTTAAGTCAAAGCATCATTAATAGACATGATCAGTCATAGCAATGGATTAACTTTTTGAATCATTTTTATTTGAGTTGAAAGCGAGCTAAAAAGATTGAAATGATAAACTTGTAGAGAATGCTTAGACGTTTGCTGGCTGAAAGAGGAATACGTATTTTAAGGATTCTGTTTCAATCTTATATTCAGTTTTTATATTCAGTGTAAATACGACTTCTTTCAAAAGTCATTATTCATACAACAGACTCATCATGAATTTTCCCTCATCCTAACCTTCTCCCAAAGGGAGAAGGGATTTTTACGTATCAATTTATGACCACTCGATGATCATATTTCGACTTATGAAAGAGATTTATAGTCAATTTGAATAACGTAGATGGATTAAAAAAATAGGTTTCAAGCTTTGACTAACAATCAACAAAGCCAATCTTTATATTCAGCACTAAACATATAATAAACGTTATAAAAATGAATCAACATCTAAATCAATAATTAAGAATCTAAGGATCAAAAAAAACAGGACATATCGCCCTGTTTTTTACTTTTAAATTTATGTGATTAAATCATCATTTATTAATTGATTTTCTTGAAGTAGAAATCATTGATTTTATGACCCTCTTCTAAACCACGACGTTCAAATTTAGTTTGTGGACGCCAATCAGGACGTGGATAGCTATTTCCTTTGCCCGCAATATTTTCAAGATTTGGACGGTTGTCTAATACATCAAGCATCCATTCTGCATACGGT
Organism: Candidatus Acinetobacter avistercoris; assembly: GCA_018883945.1. Taxonomy (GTDB): domain Bacteria; phylum Pseudomonadota; class Gammaproteobacteria; order Pseudomonadales; family Moraxellaceae; genus Acinetobacter; species Acinetobacter avistercoris. The sequence goes on along the minus strand of JAHLFF010000271.1, from coordinate 6,503 downwards.
TCCCAATCTGTTGCTGAGTGGAATGTGCCACCCATTTCTAACTTTTGCTCAACCAATGGCATACGGTCATGTGACACGAAACGACGCTTGAAATGACGTTTCTTTTGCCAAGGATCTGGGAAATACAGTTGAATGGCATTGATACTATTATCTGGCATTTCACGAAGCACTTGAATCGCATCAGCATCGAGTAGACGTAAGTTCGTGACTTCAGCCATACCTGCTTCATATACGCATTGTGCAATACCTGGAATGTGAACTTCGATTCCTACAAAGTTACGTTCTGGATTGGCTTTTGCCATCAACACCAAAGAGCGCCCCATACCAAAACCGATCTCTACGGTTAGTGGTCGTTCAGGGTGTTCAAAATGTTGGCGTAAGTCACCAACAGGATATTCCAAAATTAAGTGACCATATTGTTCAAGCGCAGTACGTTGTGAAGTATTCAAAGGAGATGAACGGCGCATGAATGTGACAATTTCGCGTTGCTCGTTCAAGTTGTCTAATTCTACAACTTGCGGATTTAATGGTTCGTTCGACATAATTTTGGCAAATGAAATAAATTTGAATGCGGTATTTTAAGACCTGAGTCTTACAAGTCAAACTTATTTGAATAAAACTCTGTATTGTTGTCACTGAATTAATAGCAAAATGCAGTAAAATTGTCATGATCTATTCATGTAAATGTCATGCTTGGGTCTTATGTTAAAAGAACAATAAATAATCAAGTTTAAAATTATGAAAATGTTTAATCCTCAACTTTTAGTATTAAGTATTGCGCTTGCGGGGTGTTCTTTTTCGGCGCATGCAGAATTGATGTTTAGCCAATACGTTGATGGTAACTCGAATAAAAAGGGGTTAGAAATCTATAACCCTGACAATACAGTTGCCAATTTAGCAAACTATGAAATTCGCCAATATCCGAATGGCGCAACACAGCCCAATTTGACGGTGTCATTACAAGGTCAGTTGAATAGTCAATCACGCTATTTGGTGGGACATTCTGCTTTAAAAACGGAATTGGGTACTGCAGTTCAGCAACAGGCTAATCTAGCTTTTAATGGTAATGATGCATTGGTGCTCTACCACAATGGCGTAGCTGTAGACCGTTTTGGCGCTGTGGGTGATAATCCTGGCGATGGTTGGTCAAATGGTTTAACCAAGGGTAACAGTTTTAAACGAACGACTTTATCGAATGCTGTATCTTCGATTGATCCAACTGCCGCATTTGATTTGGGTGGATGGGAAAAGTGGTCTGATCGTAATGCATTCACAAACTATTTGTTGACTTCAAATACGCCAACACCTGTTCAACCGCCTGTAAGTTGTAGCGCATCCGATACTGCTATTGCTGATTTAAACAAGGCGACAAAAGGTCAGAACTATTCAGTACGTGGTGTTATTACTGCGGATTATCGCTATAGCAATGGTTTTTCAGGTTTCTATGTACAAACACCTGATTCAAAAGCGAAGCCTGATTTAAGTAATGCGATTTTTGTTTATATTCCATCGAGCAGTAATGTGACAGGTGGTAAGGTCGGCGAAGAGGTGATTTTGAATGGTCGATTGACTGAATATCAAAATCAATTACAGCTGGATCAAATTAATGCCAATATCCAAACCTGTAATACTTCAGCAAGTACCTGGATTCAACCGATATCAGTGACCTTGCCCTTCGAAAGTTTAGATGCGAGCACAGGTAATGCACCTAAACGATACCAAGGTATGTTGGTGAAAATGCCACAAACCTTGACGGTCAGTGAAAACTATAATTATGGACGTTATGGACAATTGTCTTTAAGTTTGGGGCGTTTGTATATGCCAACCAACTTATTTCCTGCATTGTCAAATGAAGCGAAGGCTTTAGCTGAACAAAATAAACGATCTAAAATTGAGTTAGATGATGGCTATAACAGTCAAAACTTAACGCCGTTGTTACCCCAGAATTTTAGTGCGAAAAACACCTTACGTGCAGGCGATCAAGTCAAGCAAGTGGAAGGGATTTTAGAATATCGCTTTAATTCATGGCGTATTCAACCGATTGCAGAACGGACTAAAATTCAAGTTGAAGCGACGAATCCTCGTCCGAACGTTCTGAAAAAAGATGCCAATCAAATTCGTGCAGTGGCTTTCAATGTTCTCAATTATGACAATGGCGCAGCAAAAGGTTTCCCAACAGAGCGCGGTGCGACGACTCAAGCTGAATTTGATAAGCAGCATGCAAAAATTGTCAGTGCGATGAAAGAAATCGATGCAGATGTCTATGGTCTGATGGAAATTGCCAACAATGGTTATGGCGAAGACAGTGCAATTGCCTATTTAACCAAAGCTTTGGGTGCAAATTGGAAATATGTGATTCCACCGAATAGCAATAAACTGGGCAGTGATGCGATTGCTGTCGCGATTATTTATAATAGCTCGCGCGTAAAACCGATTAATCAAGCGGCTATTTTTGATGATCAAACCAATATGAATCGCGTTATTTTGGCACAAAGTTTCCAAGCGTTAAAAGGTGGCAAAATATTTACGGTAGTGCCGAATCATTTGAAATCTAAAGGCAGTTGCCCAAGTAATGCAACATCTGTAGACGCAGATCAGGGTGATGGTCAAGGCTGTTGGAATAAAACTCGTTTAACTGCTGTAGAAAAACAAATGCAATGGTTAGCAAAAAATCCAACCCAAGTTGAAGGTACTCCGAATGTGCTATTGATGGGTGATTTGAATAGTTATGCGAAAGAAGAACCAATATTGGCTCTAGAGCGTGCGAACTACATCAATCTTTTAGCTGATAAAGTCAAAGGATTAGGTGAAAAAGCTTACAGCTATGTCTTTGGTGTAGATAGTAATAAAGAGGGTTATGGCGGAGCAGGTAGTTTGGATCATGCCATTGCAGATACAAATTTATATCCGCTGGTTAAACGTACCTTTGCATGGCATATCAATGCAGATGAACCAACCAATTTAGACTACAACAACGAATATAAAACAGCTGAACAACAAGCGTTATTTTATGCTGATGATGCATATCGTTCTTCAGATCATGATCCAATTATTGTAGATCTTGAATTATTTGATCCGATTGTGATTGAGCCGACGGATCCTAATAATCCAAGCAACCCAACCAATCCATCAAATCCAAATCAACCACCAGAACAATCGCTCGGTAATCAAATCGTCAATGTGGTTGTAGATATTGTGAAGTCGATATTCAACGGAATTAAGAGTTTATTTAAGTTATTGTTCCGTTTTTAATCTAGCAAATTAATCGAAAAACCCAGTCATCTTGACTGGGTTTTTTATTGAATAAAAAGAGCAAATGAATACTTAAAAAAATCAGGAATTAGGATCTTTCTATCAGAGTGCTACTCGCTTCATTTAAACCAATCACGTTGACATGAATATTTTTTGATTCGAATTTAGAAACAACATTTGCCAACATATTTACTGAGGTAATATCCCAAATATGCGCATGTGTTAGATCAATTTCAACGGTATTTATATTTTCATTAAAATCAAAGAAACGATAAAACTTATCTGAGCTACTAAAAAAAATCTGACCTTTCACTACGTAGACTCTTTTATTGTGTTCAAGCTCTGACTGAACCTTAACTTCACTTTCCAATTTATTAATCATGAATAAAGCCGAAAGGAGAACGCCAGCAATCACACCTAAAGCCAAATTGTGGGTAGAAAGAACAATAATCACGACGGTGAGCATCACAATATTACTTTGCTTTGGATGCTTACTGAAGTTTTTGACTGATTCCCAATTAAACGTAGTGAATGCCACCATGATCATAATCGCTACCAGTGCTGCCATTGGAATATAAGCCAACCAATCTTTAAAAAATACAACCAGACAGAGTAAGAAGACACCTGCGACGAGTGTAGATAAGCGTGTTCGTGCCCCTGAGCTGACATTAATGATTGATTGCCCAATCATGGCACAACCTGCCATACCACCCATAAATCCACTGACAATGTTGGCAACGCCTTGTCCACGACATTCTTTATGACGATCACCTTCGGTTTGCGTAACCTCATCAATAACCGTTGTGGTCATCATCGTTTCAAGTAAGCCCACTGTCGCTAAAGTCATCGCATAGGGTAGGATGATAAATAAGGTATCAAGATTAAAAGGAATCTCAGGAATCATGAAAATAGGCAAAGTGTCAGGGAAGTTTCCTAGATCACTGACCGTACGCATGTCGGTGCTTAAACCCAGTGCAAGCAAGCTTAATACAATAATACAGACCAAAGGAGAGGGAATGGCTTTGCCAATTTTTGGAATATAGGGGAATAAGTAAATGATTGCTAAACCTATAGCTAAAAATAAATAGGCAGTACCATCCATCTTACTCATTTCTGGTAATTGGGCCACAAAGATTAAAATAGCCAGTGCATTTAAAAAACCATAAACCACAGACTGGGATACAAAGCGCATAAGTTTCGCAACTTTGAAATAACCCGCAATGATTTGAATAACGCCTGTGAGAACTGTGGCTGCAAGTAAGTATTGCAATCCATGCTCTTTAACCAAGGTGATCATGAGTAAAGCCATAGCACCGGTAGCAGCCGAGATCATGGCTGTACGTCCACCAAAGAAGGCGATCGTGACAGCGATGCAGAAGGAAGCATACAGGCCAACCTGTGGATCCACACCAGCGATTGCTGAAAATGCGATTGATTCTGGTATGAGTGCTAAGCCGACGACGATACCCGCCAGTATATCTGTACGAATATTGGACAACCATTCATCTTTTTTTAGACTAATCACACCAAACCTTTAACACTTTGCTTAAAGTCGGCTATGTTAAAACAAATCGACTGTAAAAACGTAGTTAAAATTAACTTGAAAAAGAAGTATTTTTATTGAATATTCAAGTTGAAGATTGGGAAATTTTACGCTTTCTTGCAATTTATTGTTGGTAGAACTTGCAACTTGCTTGGAAGCGTTTTAAAACATAAAGAGTGAGATCATCAAGTATTCAGATAGCGAAGAAAGATAACTATGTCAGACCACTGAATTAGATAAGTAAATTGGATAAGTAAGTTAGATAGGTAATTGAGATAAGTATGTAGAATCTCGAATTTAGTACTTTCGTATTCAACATTTTCGCATTCAATACTCTTGCATTCGAGACTAGAGTTTAATAATAGGGATTTATTATGAAGTTGTATTATTCGCCAGGCGCCTGTTCACTTGCCGCGCATATTATTTTAAATGAAATTAATGTTGATTTTGATCTTGTAAGAGTCGATTTAAAAACACATAAAACTGAGAAAGACGTAGATTATTATAAAGTGAATCCTAAAGGATATGTGCCAGCCTTAGAAATTAATCCAGGACTTATTTTGACAGAAAATGTTGCTATTCTTCCTTTTTTGGCACAGCACGATCCGAAACAAGATTTGATCCCGCCATCAGGCTTAGGGCGAGCTAAAGTTTTAGAATGGCTTGGATATTTAAACTCAGAGTTGCATGATGCATATGCTGTATTTTTTGGACCAGCATTGGATGATGCCGCTAAAACAAAAGCGTATGCCGAAGTTGATCGTTTGTTGACGTATATAAATAAAACAATTTCTGAGTCAGACAATGATTATTTGGTAGATGATAATTTTGGCCCTGCTGATGCTTATCTTTTCGTACTCACCAACTGGTCTAAATTAATAAAACATGATTTAACGCCGTATGAACACGTGGTTGCATTACGTAATAAAGTTGGATCACGTCAATCTGTACAAGTGGCGATGCGAGATGAAGGCTTAATTCCTTAATCAATTTCATTACCAAAATAAAACCACCTCTTGAGGTGGTTTTATTTTCCAAAAAATCAATATTATGAATATCAATCATTAAATTGGTTATAGAAATCATTGAAATTGACATTGGTCAATGTAAAAGCTTGTTTGGCTTTAAAAGTCGATCATTTTGTTTTAGGTATTCCGCCTTCAAACATATTATCACCGATAATTTCTTTTAATTTAGATGTTGAAAAATTATAGCTTTTATTGGTCATTTCACCTGAATTACGAGAAAAACTATTGTAATTAAAGCCAATGAGCTGGAAATCGTTATTCTGCCATCTAAAAGTATATGCATGTTGAGGTCTTTCCCAACCACCACACGACATAAAGTAGCTTAACTCCAAAGTTAAAATACCTTTATTAATTTTAATTCCATCTGCTTCAGCTAAAGGATCTTCTAAACATGAGTTTTTTTCTTCTGCAACAGGAATGGTTTTATTCTCTGTAGCTAACTGATATCTAGTTTGGTGTTTTAAAAAGACCAATAATTTACGTGGGTTATTGTGAATGGCTTTGCCATCATCATCTTTAATAAGCACGTCAGGTTTTAATTTTTTAAATAATCATTGCGATGTCAGCACGATTATCTTTGTTTAAATCACCTTCACTTGAAGATAAAATTTTCCACCCATTTGGGACAAGTTTAGTCATGCTTGGTGATGGTTTTGCACGGGAAAGTGATGGGAATGTAC
>JAHLFF010000270.1 GCA_018883945.1 Candidatus Acinetobacter avistercoris | reverse complement strand
TTGTCATTCTTATCAAAGAACATTATTGAGAAGACGCCTAATGCGATCCATTTATCTTTATAAAATTTTTTTCTTTCTTTGTGCAACGCTATTTTCAATTAATTTTTTTGAGTTAATTCAGTTGCATGTTTATACATTAGACACTTTATTTCAATTTGTATTTTTAATGATTACGCTTTATCTCGCTCTATTTATCCACACATCAACAGCATCTAAATCTTATAAATTTATGACAAGATTTAAAAAACATATCAAACTTTCATTACCTTTAAATTTATCGAGTAGAGTGAAAAAATAAAAAAACGTGCTTAGAATAATTAATTAATCCGATGATATTTTTTAATTTATGATATAAATCACCCATCATTTTTTCTTATGTTGATGTATGCGTTTATTTGCTTTATTTCTACAATATGCTGCAATCGCTTTTGCAATTTTTCTGTGTTTTCAAATCGGGATGAGCGTTCATTTAAATCAATTTGACATGATGGATACCGTTGCTAATGTGGGTACCATTTTAGTTTGTATCGACCTCGCCGTATTTCTCTGGCATAGCCGTAGCAGTAAAGCACAAAATTTGCAGGATTATGCCAATCAACTCGAAAAACCAGCACCAACTTTTGTCAAAGTTTCTCGTAAAATGGGTCATTTCGGTATTTTATTGATTATCACCAGTTGGATTGTTCCCCTTATCTAAGCCTTCGATCAACAAAAGGCTTCGTCTGAGACCTCAAATGTTCTTTCATCTTTTTTTCCAGCCAATCTAGAAAATCATTGAGATATTGGGGTCGATATTTTCGATCAGTTATCAAAATATTGACCGCAAGAGATGCCGGTTTAATATTGGGAAATAAGACTTGCATCTGCCCTGTCTCCAATACTTGATTCGCATCAAATTCAGGAATCTGAATCATCCCCAAACCTGCCAATCCAGCTGAAATATAACTCTCCGTATCTTCAACCATAATAGCATAACCAACGGCATAACAATCTTGTTCAAAGGCTAACTGTATACAGTTATGCATTTTTTTATCCGTCAGATAAGCAACAGCTTTATGTCGTTCAAGTTTTGCCACATCAGGTAAGCCGTATTGATGAATATACGGTTTAGAGGCCAATGTAATAAGCGCTGAATAGCCAATTTCACGGGCAATTAAACTATCCGTCTGTACTGAACCTACACGAATCACACAATCCAAACCCGTTTCAATCAGGTCTGAATAGGCATCTTGACTGTTAACCAGAATCTTAACCTGAGGATACATCGCATAATATTCATTTAAAGATGGAATCAAGAGTTGGGTCGCTAATCTCAGAGGCAAGCCAATTGAAATTTCACCATGTTGATGATTTTTATTTACCTTCACTCTATTTAATTCTTTAAGCTGACGAATAACATTTGCAGCTTCAAGATAAAATATGCTGCCCTCATGCGTTAAACTCACATTGCGGGTGGATCGATAAAACAATAAGACCTCATACTCTTTCTCTAAGGACTTAATCGCGTGCGTCACTGTTGATCTTGGCAAATTTAATGTTAAAGCTGCTTGTGAAAACGACTTTTTTTGTGCGATAAGGCAAAATAATTTTAGTTTTTCGATTTTATCCATTTTTATTATTCAACTTTTTAAAACAATCTATGCAAGTTATATAACTATGTTATCGATATTACATCAATTACTATTTTTGTGAACCAAATCACATGGAATAGGATTAACAATGACAACTACACACGTTCTAAAAGATAAATCTGTGCTGATCACTGGCGGTGCCAAAAATTTAGGCGGCTTAATTTCAAGAAAATTAGCTGAACAAGGTGCCAATATTCTCATTCATTATAATAGTGAAGAAACCCGTCCAGATGCTGTAGAAACATTAAAAGCGGTTCTAAGCTATGGTGTAAAAGCGGTTTTAGTCCAAGCTGATTTATCTAATATCAGTCAAATTGAAGAATTATTTATTCGTGCAAAATCTGAATTTGGCGGTGTCGATATCGCCATTAACACCGTCGGTCGTGTATTAAAAAAACCATTATTAGAAACAACTGAAGACGAATACGATGACATGAGTGATATCAACTCTAAAATTGCATATTTCTTTATTCAATCTGCAGGTAAGCATTTAAATGACAACGGTAAGATCTGTACCATTGTCACCAGCTTGTTGGCAGCTTATACCGGTTTGTACTCTACATATGGCGGTTTGAAAGCACCTGTTGAGCATTTTACCCGTGCAGCGTCCAAAGAGTTTGGTGAGCGTGGAATTTCCGTAACTGCTGTTGCTCCAGGCCCAATGGATACACCATTCTTTTATGGACAGGAATCTTCTGAAGCTGTCGCTTATCATAAATCTGCATCAGCGCTAGGTGGCTTAACGCGTATTGAAGATATAGAACCACTAATCCGCTTTCTCATCACGGATGGCTGGTGGATTACCGGTCAAACTATTTTTGCAAATGGCGGCTATACCACACGTTAATTTTGATTTTTGAATTAATGAGTAAATTTTATAAAAACAGCTTGAACCTTCGCAAAATCTTGTGAAGGTTCATTTTCAATGCTTCATTTTTTAATATGGATTTTTTTAAGTTTTATTTTTTAAGAGGTCATTTTATTTAAATACCTTACTTTATAAATACAGCACATTATAAAGAGTTCTCAGCATGATTAAAAACTTTGTTTCATCACGTCGAATGACTTCTTTGCTCCTGATTATTGGCGCTACGACATTGCAAAGTATCGCATCAACGCCCACCCAAACAACAAAAACGATAGCAGCCAAACAACAACTTCCGATACCCGTACAACAACAAATCGAGGCAGTAAATGCAGGAGATGTTGAACGCTGGCTAAGTTTATTTTCAACACAAGCCATCGTTAATGACTGGGGTAGAGTTTTCCAAGGTCGCGATAAAATATGAGCATGGAGCGATAAAGAGTTTATCGGTGCAAAAGGACAATTGAAGATTTTAAATATTTTGACCGAAGGGAATAAAACGATCGTTGATGCGAGTTGGAAAAGTAACTTTTATTCTGGTGACTCTCGCTTTATATTTACGACACATGCAAATAAAATCACTGAAATGCGCATCACCTCACTCAAATAAAAATATTAATTGGAAAAATAAAAAATGCGAACCCTCATCATCATTATTCTTGGTCTACTTATCAGCACGATCACATTATGGCTGACACCCATACAAAACCGTATCGTCATCGGCATTATATTCAGCATCATCTGGCTCATTCTTATTCTCTGGAATTTACGTATTGGCATGTCACATGGCTATACTTTCGCTCAAGAATTACCTATTCATTTAATCCTCTATATCATCCCAATCGCGACGTACTGGGGTTATATTTGGTTTAAACGTTTGTAAAAGCTTACTTTAAATATTTAAGAACGTTAACACTCATATTCTTCGCATAAAAAAAAGAGCATTTGCAATGAAGCAAATGCTCTTAATGATTAAGATCCGAGTATTATTTCGAACCTTTAATTCCTGCTTGGAGTAACAATGCACCTAAACCACCAATTTTAGCTTCTTGTGGTTTAGCCGATTGTGGTTTCTTCGCTTGTTGTGGACGATCACCCTGCGGACGAGCCTGTTGAGGACGTTTTGCTTGAGGCTTACGTTCAGTTCGTTGTTCAGCATTTGCTGGCTCACGACGAGGTTGACGTGGCGCTTTCACAGGTACTTCAGAACCTTCAGGACGCATAGACAAATTGACACGATTACGTTCAGCGTCTACTTGTAATACACGAACTTGTACAATTTGACCTGGCTTTACAATTTTATGTGGATCTGCAACAAATTCATTCGCAAGCTCTGAAATATGCACCAAGCCATCTTGATGAACGCCGATGTCAACAAATGCACCGAAGTTAGTCACATTGGTGATCACACCTTCAAGCTGTAGACCTTCAGTCAATTGTGAAACGTTGTTGATGTCTTCACGGAATTTCACGGTACGGAATTCTGGACGTGGATCACGGCCCGGTTTATCCAATTCATTTAAGACATCTTTAATCGTAGGTAAACCAAATTTGTCATCCACAAATGCTTCAGCATCCACCTGACGAATAATTTCAGTATTACCAATAATATCTTTTACTGTCGTTGCTTTCGCTTCAACAATTTTATTGACCAATGCATATGATTCAGGATGTACTGCAGATGCATCGAGTGGTTCAGAACCATCTTGAATACGCAAGAAACCTGCCGCTTGCTCAAAAGTACGCTCGCCTAGACGTGGTACATTTTTTAAAGCTTGGCGGTTGTCAAAACGACCATTTTCTTTACGGAAGTCAACAATCTGTTGCGCGATTGATTTGTTCAACCCTGCGATATAACCCAAGATTGCTGAAGATGCCGTATTGACATCCACACCCACTGAGTTCACACAGTCTTCAACCACGGTTTCTAGCATTTTTGCTAAACCTGTTTGGTTGACATCATGTTGGTATTGACCTACACCAATCGACTTAGGATCAATTTTCACCAGCTCAGCCAATGGATCCTGTAAACGACGTGCAATTGAAACTGCACCACGAATCGAAACATCTAGCTCAGGCAGCTCAGCAGAAGCAAGTTCTGACGCTGAATAAACGGATGCACCTGCTTCAGAGACAGAAACACGTGTGAGCTTAAGATCAGCATTCGCTGTCATCATTTCAGCCACAACTGCTTCAGTTTCACGACTTGCAGTTCCATTACCAATTGCGATTAGATCAACATTGAATTCACGGCAAAGACGTTCTAATTCAGCCAGTGAACCCGCTTTGTCTTCTTTCGGTGCAAATGGATAAATGGTGCTATGTGCCAACACATCCCCAGATGCATTCACAACAGCCAGTTTCACACCTGTACGAATACCAGGATCTACACCCAGAGTGGTACGTGCACCTGCTGGCGCAGACAATAATAGATGACGGAGATTCTCTGCAAAAACATCCATTGCTTCAGATTCAGCAGATAGGCGCTTTTCAGTTAATAATGAATGTTCAATTTGTGGACGCACTTTACCTAACCAAAACAACTTAGCCGTTTGCTTTAAGTAATCTTGACGGGTTTGCGGCTGAACTTGATCTAAATTATATTCAGTCTCAATACGTGCCAATGGTGCATCATCTTGACCATCTACTTTTAAGCCCAATACATTTTCTTGGCGACCGCGTAGCATGGCCAATAAACGATGGGATGGAACTTTATTTAAATTTTCTGAGAAATCGAAATAATCGCGGAATTTTTTACCCACTTCTTTCTTTTCATCAGAAGCCACTGCACTTTTCAACATCGCGGTCTTTGCGAAAGTTTTTTTAAGTTCTGTGGTTAGTGCAATATTTTGCGCCCAATCATCAATGATAATGTGTTGAATCGCATCCAATTGACTGTCTAAATCTGGATAATTCTCATGGCTAAATCCAGCCAATGCTTCAGAAGGCTCGACCTGATCTGCGAGAATTTTCTCTGCAACCGGACCTAGACCAGCTTCTCTTGCTTTAAAAGATTTACTCGTACGCTTTGGACGGTACGGTGCATAAATTTCTTCTAACGCATTTTTTGTTTCAACTGCATTCACACGAGCAAGTAAATCATCGCTTAACTTATTTTGTTCTTTCAGTGATTCAAGAACTTTTTCACGGCGCTCAAACAAATCACGTAAATAAGTTAATCGCGTATCAAGTTGGCGTAATTGTGTATCGTCTAAGCCTTGCGTTACTTCTTTACGGTAACGTGCGATAAATGGAACACTAGAACCTTCATCAATCAGCTTAATGGCAGCTTCTACTTGGTTTGGACGTACGGCAAGTTCACTTGCCAACTGCTGAACTAAGTCAGTCATCGTGTTAAATTCCACAAGGATAAGGACTAAAAGTTAGTGATTATAAAGACCGAGACTATAAAATCCACAGTTGTTTTGAATATTTACAATGAAATTTTTAATAAAACTTTTTTTTTGCATATATTTACCTATTAATTTCATTATTCAACCTTTGCTTTTTATTATTTTAGATTAAAATTAAAGCAATCAATATGACATTAGTCAACTTTTATATCACGCATTTCAATTCACTCTAAAATCGATCATACCAACATCATCTTGATTTGTTAAACTTTGAAAATTAATATTTAATAATCCATAATAAACAAATATTTAGAATAAAGCAAAATCTCTAAAAGATGATTAAAACTAAGTTATGAATAAGATAAAATTCAGTTATAGTAGTAGTGCTTTAAGATGTTGTTATTTGGTTTCAATCCACGCTTAAAATTGTAATTTTGAGCAATTTGATACATAGTCTTAACAAGAACTTAGGCTTTATACTGAGACTTACAAATATTTATAAATACAACCTAAAAGGGAGTGCATCATGAGTTTGGTTGTACCTGCTGAAAATACAGATGTTGTACACAATGAAACTGACCGAGTCGAACGCATTTTAGTTGTCGATGATGATGTGCGTTTACGTACCCTTTTGCAGCGTTTTTTAGAAGACAAAGGTTTTGTGGTAAAAACAGCACATGATGCGACGCAAATGGATCGATTGTTACAACGTGAATTGTTCTCTTTAATTGTTTTAGATTTCATGCTTCCTGTTGAAGATGGTCTAAGCATATGCAGACGCTTACGTCAGTCAAACATTGACACACCGATTATTATGCTTACAGCTCGTGGTAGCGATTCAGACCGTATTGCAGGTTTGGAAGCAGGTGCAGATGACTACTTGCCAAAACCGTTCAACCCGAATGAATTGTTAGCTCGTATTCGTGCTGTACTTCGTCGTCAAGTCCGTGAAGTGCCGGGCGCACCAAGCCAAAATGTTGAAGTGGTTTCTTTTGGTCCTTGGTCTTTGGATTTATCCACTCGTACACTGACCCGTGAGGGACAAGTCGTTACCTTAACAACAGGTGAGTTTGCCGTACTCAAAGCGTTGGTACAACACCCTCGTGAACCATTAACTCGTGATAAGTTAATGAACTTAGCACGTGGACGTGAATGGGGTGCAATGGAACGTTCAATTGATGTCCAAGTGTCTCGTCTACGTCGTTTGATCGAAGAAAATCCTGCCCGTGCCCGTTATATCCAAACGGTCTGGGGCGTCGGATATGTATTTGTTCCAGATGGTGCTGAGTAAAATTTAAAAGGAAGAATCAAGTTTATTTAACTTGATTCTTCTGGTTTTGCGATCTAATTCTGCAATCTAACGCAGCTTTAGTTCAAACGAATCCAGCCTATAATCTCTCAAGCTGAAACTTAAAAACGATACCCAATATATTTATAGTTAAATTGATAAAAGTTAAATTTATAAACTTAAGTTAAATCTAACTGCTTACAAACCCAGCATAATCGTTTTCTATAAAAAAATATCACAGGAATCATGTGTGAAACTAGACCCCATTGATCCGCAAAAATTTAACGAATTTGAAGCTTACTCAGAGCGTAAACGTACGCCGTGGGAGCGATTTTTAGATAAAGTAAAACCTCGCTCAGCAGCGATGCGGACTACGGTATTGGTCTTATTCGTGATTCTTTTTAGTTTATTTATGTCCTTGTGGTTTTTTTGGAAAACGCTTTACCTGCCCGAAATTCAACAACATGCGCGCTATCTGGCGGCTGAACTTGAGATCATCAATAATCCTGATCTAAAAATATTTCATGGCGATACTCAGCTGGATACCAACCAATGGCTGAAACAACGCGTAGGCATTGAATACATTACGAATCCTGATGAGTTTCCAAATCAGCGGGAAAAAGTAATCGCTGAATTCTTTACCAATCAAATAGAAGAAAAATTAGCCAACGAATTAAATGTGCCTAACGTCACCGTATATTTCCAATTTAAACCCAGTCCTCGCATTTGGATTCAAACGCCTGAAATGAATGGAAACTGGGTGCAAGAGCCGCTTAAAACCTATGCCAACTATAGCCCTGAGCTCATTCTTGCTTGGCTGCTCGGTGTTCCTCTTAGCGCTGGAATGATTATTTTAATTTTGGTTCGTCAGCTCAACCGACCATTACGCAGATTACAGAACGCCGCGAATAATTATAGTAAAACAGGCAAAGCACCTTATTTAGAGACCAATCACGGACCACTAGAAATACGTCAGGTGAACCAAGCCTTTAATCACATGATTTATACCTTAGAGCAAACCGAACGTGAACGGCAGATTATGTTGGCAGGCATTTCCCACGATTTGCGCACACCTCTCACACGCATACGCTTAAGTGCGGAAATGATGCCAGATGAGGACTTTTTAAAAGAAGGTTTGATTTATGATGTTGAAGATATGGATGCCATCTTAAATCAGTTTATTTCCTACATGCGTGATGGCTCAGATGAGGAATTACAGGACACCAATATCAATGCCCTGCTTCAAGAACTCGTGATTCAATTCAAACCGCTCGATATTCGCTTTGAGCCTCAAGAACTTCCAATTATTTCTGTACGCTCACTTTCATTGAAACGCTTAATCGGTAATTTGATCAATAATTCGAAACGCTATGGTGCCGAACCCATCGAACTTTCAGTGGATATTGAAGATCAAAAAATTAAAATCATTGTTGCCGATCATGGAAATGGTATTCCTGAAAACCAAATTGAAGATCTCATGCAACCTTTCGTTCGTGGTAATGAAGCAAGAACTATTCAAGGAAGTGGGCTGGGTTTGGCAATTGTGAAACGAATTGTAGATATTCATCAAGGTGAACTTATTATTCACAATCGCCCTGAAGGGGGCTTAGAAGCCATTATTTATCTACCGCTTAACGGCACACAAAACGCTGAAATTTCAAGCAGTAACACCTTGGGTAAATTGAAACAGACACTTGTTGATCGCTTTTAAGTTTTGATTAATTAAACAACACTTGATTTTGTTTAATGATTGCTCAGCAGCTATTTAAATTATTATTTTCAATAAGTTAATAATCATAAGTGAAATTTATACCTACATTTCTGCAAAAAATTAGACCTTAGCCTAACAGGTATGCACAATGTCCTCCTTGATCGGTACAATCGGTGCCAGATCCTGAATATCAAGAGAGTAAGCAATGTCATTAGATCGTATCCGTTTAGCATCACTTCACGGTAAAGTCATCAGTGCAAAAGATGCAGCTGCATTTATCAAAGATGGCATGACTGTAGGTATGAGTGGATTCACTCGTGCAGGTGAAGCCAAAGCTGTTCCGTTGGCATTGGTGGACCGCGCTCATACTGATCCCTTAAAAATAACTCTAATCACGGGCGCTTCTTTAGGTAATGACTTAGACAAAAAGTTGACTGAAGCAGGTGTATTGGCTCGTCGTCTCCCATTCCAAGTAGACAACACATTACGTAAAGCCATCAACAAAGGCGAAGTAATGTTTATAGACCAGCATTTGTCTGAAACTGTTGAACAAATGCGTAACAAGCAAATTAAAAAGCCAGATATCGCGATTATTGAAGCAATCGCAATTACTGAAGATGGTGGCATTATTCCTACAACTTCAGTCGGTAACTCGGCAAGTTTTGCTATTTTCGCAGACCAAGTGATTGTAGAGATCAATACTAATTTAAGCCCTGCTTTTGAAGGCTTACACGATATTTATATCCCATCGTATCGTCCAACTCGTCAACCTATCCCATTGACGAAAATTGATGAACGTATTGGTACGCAAGCAATTAATATCGATCCATCTAAAATTGTGGGTATCGTGTTTAACAATGAATTGCATGACTCACCTTCTAACGTAACTGCACCAGATGATGAGACTCAAGGTATTGCAAACCATTTGATCGCTTTCTTTGAAAAAGAAGTGGCTGAAGAGCGTTTACCGAAAAACTTAGGTCCATTACAAGCAGGTATTGGTTCAATCGCGAATGCTGTATTGACCGGTCTTAAAGATTCAAACTTTGAAGACTTGATTATGTATTCTGAAGTACTTCAAGACTGTACTTTCGAATTGATTGATGCAGGTAAAATGAAGTTTGCTTCAGGTAGCTCAATTACACTTTCAGCTAAATATGGCGAAAAGGTATTTAACAACCTTGAAGCGTACAAAGACAAATTGGTACTTCGTCCACAAGAAATTTCAAACCATCCTGAAATTGTTCGTCGTCTCGGTATTATCGGGATCAATACTGCTCTTGAGTTCGATATTTACGGCAACGTAAACTCAACTCACGTATGTGGTACTAAAATGATGAACGGTATCGGTGGTTCAGGTGATTTCGCACGTAATGCGCATATTGCAATTTTTGTGACTAAATCCATTGCGAAAGGTGGCGACATTTCTTCTGTCGTTCCATTTGCGTCGCATATCGACCACACAGGTCATGATGTCGATGTACTCGTAACTGAACAAGGTCTTGCAGATCTACGTGGTCTTGCGCCACGTGAACGCGCGCGCGCAGTAATCAATAACTGTGCACACCCAATGTACCGTGATGCATTAAATGATTACTTTAACCGTGCTTGCGAACGTGGTGGTCAAACACCTCACATCCTTCGTGAAGCATTGGCTTGGCATTCAAACTTTGAAGAACAAGGCCATATGCTGGCATCTCATGTGGAAGCTAAATCAGCTTAAACATGAATTAAAGAAAAAACGCCTTTCGAGGCGTTTTTTTATTGTTTAATTTATTGTTTTAACTGTTGTTTAAATTATTGCTTCAAAAACCAGTTTACAATTCAAGACTGAGCTTGTTTCATCAATCATTTTCATATTACAAACGTATCATCAGTATTCTCTCATCCTAGTCATTAACTAAAGAAACAAGGTATTTTGACATGTCGATTTATTGTCGCTCTAAGATTTATTTTTGATATAAGAAAGAAAAAAACGGTTCAAGGATGAATAAAATATTGCTTACAATATATACAAATCTGGTTTAATCTCAAAGCAACAAAAAAACAGAATTGTTCTTCAATATGTTTATTATTCGCGCTTATTTAGATTCCGATTTAGAAGAGATTATCGCGTTATGGGAGCTGTGCAACTTAACTCGCCCTTGGAATAATCCAGAAATTGATATATTTAGAAAAGTTGCTCAGAAAGACGGTCTCTTTCTGGTCGCTGTTAAAGATCAAGAGTTGATTGCTACGCTTATGGGCGGCTATGACGGCCATCGTGGATGGGTAAACTATTTAGCGGTACATCCACATCATCAACGCAATGGAACCGCGACAGCACTCATCCAGCAGCTTGAGAAACGTTTAATTGCCCTAGGCTGCCCCAAACTACAACTGCTTATCCGTAAAGAGAATATCGACGTATATAGCTTTTATGAGCAATTAGGCTATGAGGAGATCGATGTGGTGTGCTTAGGTAAACGCTTGATTGAGGAATATAAGTAATTAACATAAGTGACCAAACGAATGAATTCACTTAAACAAAAGCTTAAGCTTAAAAAACTTGTTCAAATGATCAACATAAAACAGTCTAAAACTTTTAATACATCAACTATGCGTCTGCGAAAGCCTTTAAACCCAGAGAAACCCGTTTTAAGATCATGTTAACTGGGGATTTATTCTTTAAGATTTTATTTTTTCTTTTCAACGCTTTTAACTTTCCAATCCGCATAAAAACAGGAAATTGCACATCAATCAATTTTTCCGTTTGATCAAGATAATTTACAATTGCCAATAATGGATCTGCACTTTCACGATTATTGTAAGGGTTGTGACTATTGCGGTAATGCTTTAATCCAGTCCAAGTATTTAAATAACCTAATAATTGCTCAGCAGACCAACTGAATGTCATTTCAGAGGTTGGAGCTGCAATTTCATCAAATGGAAATGGAAGTGTTTGATAAGCGTGATCGATATGCGCTCTCTCAACATCCCAATAGCCTTTTAAAGTTTCAAAATATAACTGCTGAATTAAACGATTTAATTCAACATCTTTGGCTTTGATTAAACCATAGCCTAAAACAGCCAAGACACCATCTTTTTTAAGCGTTCGCTTCACTTCTGTATAGAACTGTTCGCAATCAAACCAATGAATCGCTTGAGCAACCGTAATTAAGTCAAAGCTCTGATCCGCAAATGAGGTTTGTTCAGCCTGTTGAACTTGATAGCTGACATTTTCAAAATATGCTGCTCGATGCAATTGTTGACTACTTAAATCAGTCGCGACAATTTGCTCAAAATAAGGCACTAAGAGTTGAGTGAATTGTCCAGAACCTGCCCCACAGTCCCATACAAATTGACGATTGGGAACGTACTTCAGTATTTCTTGTATGATGCTGTGTGGATAGATCGGCCTTGCCTGCTGATATAACACACTCACATCTGAAAATAAGTCTTTCATAGTGATTGTTTCTTATTGTTTTAAATGCACTATAACTAATTTTAGATAAATGACAGTAAAATATGTCTAACAATTCACACTATATTTACTTAAAACTATTTAAATCACACAATTTTGCACCTTAAACCATTTTTGAAACGAGTGCGTATTATCTATTGGATCTTATTTATTGGGTATTATTTATTGAGTATGATTAGAGACAAATACAGACGAAAAAAAACCTCAAACACAGTTTGAGGTTTTTTTAAATATGGTGGCGAGACCCAGGATCGAACTGGGGACACACGGATTTTCAATCCGTTGCTCTACCTACTGAGCTATCACGCCGATGCCGTGTATTAAGCCGTAACAGCGTGCATTAGTCAATAACATTCATACATTTTTTATTTGTTCGCATAATTTTTAGACAAAAAAAATCTCTGATGGGATCAGAGATTGAAATCTTAAAATAGATTTTAAATATGGTGGCGAGACCCAGGATCGAACTGGGGACACACGGATTTTCAATCCGTTGCTCTACCTACTGAGCTATCACGCCGATGACGCGTATTAAACAGTTTCAGCGAGATATCGTCAAGCTTGTTTTAAAAAAAACCGTGCAAATGTTTATTTTTAAATCAATTTCACGCTTATACTTCAATCCAGCGTTTAAAAAGAAGTTAAATACTCATCTTCTTATCAAAAAAACCAGCTGTATTCACAACTGGTTTTTATACATCAATAGATTTATAGATCTTTATTTAAACTTTTATTTAAATTTTTTCCAAACTCATTAGACAACGATGAATAGCACCGCATCCAGGTTCGAAGACATTGACACCTTTTTCCTCTTCCATACGGCAGACTTCACTCACCAACCTTTCTGCTACACCTCGCCCCCGATTCGCTGGATGGACCACAATGTTTTCAAGCGTTCGGCTCGTGCCTTGTCCCGTAACCCACATTGCAGCAATAATTTTTGTATTAAATTCTGCTGTGTAAAGTAAGGTATACTGAGCTAAGTTTTGCTCAAGTTGTGCTATGGCATCTTCACCATCTGAAAATTCTGGACTGGTGTCATACAAACGCTCAAGCTGTTCACGAACTTCAGTTTTCTCGATTGAAGTTGTTGCATGTACGGTTATAGGCATTGATAAACCCTCCTGAGCAATCTAATATGCTGTGGCTTTCGTCACAACGAAATATCTATATTCATCATTTTTAACGTTTTTGAGGAACGTGTCTATGACGCAACGTATCAGTGAAGTGGTAAGAAACACTAACGAAACAAAAATTCGAGTTCGTGTGAATCTTGATGGTACGGGTCAAGGCACCCTCAATACAGGTATTCCATTTTTAGACCATATGATCGATCAAATCAAGCGTCATGGCTTATTTGACATTGATATTCATTGTGATGGTGATTTGGATATCGATGATCACCATACTGTAGAAGACTGTGGTATTACGCTCGGCCAAGCATTTGCTCAAGCATTAGGTGATAAAAAAGGCCTAAAACGCTATGGTCACTTTTATGCTCCTCTGGATGAAGCATTAAGTCGTGTCGTGGTCGATCTTTCTGGTCGTCCAGGTTTATTTATGGACATTCCTTTTACACGCGCCATGATTGGTACTTTTGATGTCGATTTATTTTCAGAATTCTTCCAAGGTTTTGTTAATCACTCATTAATGACACTTCATATTGACAATTTGAAAGGCAAAAATAGCCACCACCAAATTGAATGTACCTTTAAAGCATTTGCGCGTGCTCTGCGTATGGCATGTGAGATTGATCCACGTGCTGCGAACACGGTCGCTTCTACCAAAGGGACTTTGTAATGACCCGTATCGCCCTTCTTGACTATGGTATGGGAAATTTACACTCTGCTGCAAAAGCCCTTGAACATGTCGGTGCGAAAGTCGATGTGACCAATGATCCTAAACTCATTGCACAAGCCGATAAAATCGTATTCCCCGGTGTGGGAGCAATGCGCGACTGTATGCAAGGCATGCGTGAAGCAGGTATTGATGACGTGGTACTTAATGCGGCATTCAATAAGCCTGTTTTAGCGATTTGCGTCGGTATGCAAGCCTTGATGCAGCGTTCTGAAGAAAATGGCGGTGCAGATGCACTCGGTATTTTTGAAGGAACAGTGAAACACTTTCCAGAAATGGCAGGATTAAAAGTTCCGCATATGGGTTGGAATCAAGTTCATCAAGTGGATCCGAGTCATCCTATGTGGAAAGACATTGAACAAGACACGCGTTTTTACTTCGTACATAGTTTCTATGTTGAACCTAAAAACACTGACGTGGTGGCTGCGACCTGTGATTATGGGATCGATTTTTGCACGGCGATTCATCAAGAAAACTTGTTCGCAACGCAGTTTCATCCAGAGAAAAGTCACACGGCAGGTTTACAAATGCTGAAAAATTTTGTGGAATGGAAAATCTAATCATTTAACCCACTTCGGTGGGTTTTTTATTGTTCAAACAAGCCTATATTCTTCTAAAAATAATTTTGTTATGATCTCTAGCGCAATAATTTAAAAAATAAAGAACGCACACATTCTTAAAATAGGTTAATAAAAAATGAATCAATTCTTATCTAAAGATAAACCCACAAATGCATCAGGACGATTCGGACGTCTGTCCTATTTGGCTTGGCTCTTTCTCAGCTCCGTTATTTTTATGATTATTATCGGTGTATTGGTCGCAATATTTGGGCTTTTTATCGATCCACAACATCCTGAAAGTATTTCGACACCTGCGATTATTTTAGTCGTCATTCTTTACATTGCCTTCATCTACTTCTCTATTGTTTTTATGATTCGACGCTTACATGATCGCAATCATTCAGGTTGGTTAGCCTTGTTAATGCTGGTCCCTCTGGTCAATGTGATTTTTGCGATATATTTATTCTTCGCTAAAGGTGATGCTGAAACGAATAAATATGGCGCACCACGTGTCACTCAAGGTTGGGAAAAAGTCGTTGGATGGATTTATATTCTCATGATTCCAGTTGTCATGATCTTGGCCGTTGTTTGGATGCCGAGCTATCAAAGCTATATTGAACGTGCTCAACAAGCCCAGATTCAACAATCTTATGGTGAATCACCCGTCCAAGAATAATCTTAGAATAAGCCCATCAAATGATGGGCTTATTCATCTTCAAAACCATTCTTTGAAACAAAACCACCTGCAATTGGCTCGACACTGACTTTAATCTCAGCCTTTAAATTTAATGCTGCATATCTAGATTTCAATTCTGCAATCAATTGATCTGGAGTCGCATCTTTAAGCTCAAGCCCTGTTCTATTCTCTCTTTCGTCTCTCGCGATATCCGATTTTTTCGTATCTTTCGTTTCAGCAATCCAACGCTCTGTCACACCCAGTAATTTAGCCAACTCAATTAAATGCTGAGCATTTGGAGTTGCAGACTCTTGAACCCACTTTGAAACAGTTTCTTTGGATACGCCCAAAGCATTGACGATATCGGTAGGTTTAATATTTTTATCTTTGATTAGCTGTTTAATTCGTTTTGCACCTTCACTAAAAAGGTCATCATCCTCTCTATTCATATCTCACCAATTCATTCATCAATATATTGTTTTAAACCTATCACTATACGTGAGTTTATTGCTATAACAATCCTTTCTCATTTGCCTGAAATATTATCTGTGACTGATCTTAAGCACCCAACCCCAATGAATGAAGAGCGTCGTCACCTTCCTCATTTTCAAAGTTTAGATGACTCAAATATTATACTCATTCGTAGCATTGAAGATTGTCACGCCGTTGAAGCAGAGTTAAAGCAAGCCTTCATATTTGGTTTTGATACAGAGTCAAAGCCCACTTTTAATAAAGGTGAGATCTCTACGGGACCACATTTGATTCAGTTCGCTACACTTGAAAAGGCCTATTTATTTCAAGTGAGTCCAGCGATTTTGACTTTTCTACAACCTATTCTGAATAATCCCAGACAGCTTAAAGTCGGTTTTGGACTCAAAAATGATGTGCATCTGTTCCGCAAAAAAGGCATCGAAATTCAAAATACCATCGATCTTTCCAAATGCTTTTCAACTTTCGGTCTGACCAATACAGTCGGTATTAAAACGGCGATCGCTTTACTTTTTGAGCAAAATTTTATTAAAAATAAAAAAATTAGCACCTCCAATTGGGCCAAAAAAAACTTAGATGCTCAACAAATTTCTTATGCTGCAGCAGATGCTTATGCTGCCCTTTTAGTCTTTAAAGCCTTATTTGAAAGACAGTTATTTTCAGCGCAAATAAGTAAACAAATTCCACATGTCATTCAATCCTCCATTTCATTCAACCTTGCATAGAGTCATCCTATCTCGTTAATTTAGAAAATTAAAAAAAGCAAAACAACAGCCTATTTAAACCACCTATCTTTATAATGCGGTTTAAATTTTTATCAATTTTCAGAATTGACTGTAGATCACATGACTTTATTTGTTAAGATTGCGTTGATTCAACTCCAAAAGAATAGGCTAGGAGCGAAAGCATGCTGATTATCCCTGCAATTGACCTGAAAGATGGTAAATGTGTGCGTCTTAAACAAGGCCGCATGGAAGACGATACCGTATTTTCTGACAATCCAGTCGCAACAGCACAACACTGGGTAAATGAAGGCGCACGTCGTTTACATTTAGTCGATTTAAATGGTGCTTTCGCCGGTACGCCGATTCATAAACCTGTAGTTGAAGCCATTGCAAAAGCGCAACCTGATCTTCCCATTCAAATTGGTGGCGGTATTCGTTCATTGGAAACCATTGAACATTACTTAGATGCAGGTGTATCTTTTGTAATTATCGGAACCAAAGCAGTTCAAGACCCTGCTTTTGTTGAAGAAGCATGCAAAAAATTCGCAGGTCATATCATCGTTGGTATTGATGCAATGAATGGCATGGTGGCTACAGATGGCTGGGCCAATGTGACTGATGTTAAAGCAACTGATCTGGCTAAACGTTTTGCAGATGCTGGCGTTTCAAGCATTGTTTATACTGATATTGCACGTGATGGCATGATGCAAGGTGTGAACATCGAGCAGACGGTAAATCTCGCGACTTATTCAGGCTTACCTGTTATTGCTTCAGGTGGTGTAACCAATTTAGATGATGTGCGTAATCTTAAAGGTCAGCCAGGTATTCTCGGCGCGATCACAGGTCGTGCTATTTACGAAGGCACATTAAACCTACGTGAAGCTCAAGCATTGTGGGATGACCGATCTTTCTAAGATTGGACATGCTTTTAAAGAGGTCGAAAGACCTCTTTTTTATTCCTTTTTTTCGTAATTTTCTTTTCTTATTCCTTTTATATAGTATCAGATCATCCATGCCGCTCACCTCTTCTTGGATTAAAACCAAAGCACCACAACTTGTATTGATTTTCATCACCATTATTTGGGGTGGTTCATTTATTACGGTGCAATATGGTTTGAATTTTAGTAGTCCTATTTTATTTGTTGCCATGCGTTTTGCAGCGGCAGCCTTGGCTGTTAGTCTCATTTCATATCGCTCTCTGCATGGTTTTACTCGCTTAGAATGGCTTGCTGGATTCTTGATTGGACTGGTCATCGCAATCGGTTATGGGACGCAAACGATCGGTCTGCAAACCATTACGAGCAGCGAATCTGCTTTTCTAACTGCTTTATATGTGCCCTTGGTTCCACTCATTATGTGGCTCATATTCAAAAATAAACCGCACATCATGACTTGGCTTGGAGCAGGCTTAGCATTCCTCGGCTTAGTATTTTTAACAGGCAATGGCTTTGGTGCTTTTCAACTTAAGTTTGGACAAGTAATTACCTTAATGGGTTCTATTGCGATTGCATTCGAAATTATTTTGATTGGTTATTTTGCAAGTCAGGTGAACCTACGCCGTGTGACCATCTTGCAACTGATGTTTGCCTCATTGCTGTGTTTCATTATGGCGCCGATTTTAGGTGAAACGACGATGCCTAACTTTAACTGGCAACTCATTGGAATTTTATGTGCATTAGGTCTAGCCAGTGCACTCATTCAATTGGCTATGAATTGGGCGCAACGAGTGGTAGATCCGTCTCAAGCTGCGATTATCTATGCAGGTGAACCCATTTGGGCTGCTCTCTTCGGTCGCTTAGCAGGTGAACGCTTGGCTGGACTTGCACTCATCGGTGGCTGCCTGATTGTACTGAGTGTTATTGTCAGCGAATGGAAAGTAAACTTTTTTCAGCGAAAAAGAAACAGTCTGCAAGCATCTAAACATGATTAGAAATCATTCAATAACCAGAATATTAGATCTCTTTGATCAATCAAAAAGATCATTGAGCGATAATAAATTGATCTATAAAAAACCTTCTCCCTTTGGGAGAAGGTGAGCATCAGGAATGATTAGGATTTTGTTGTGTAAAAATAACTAATGAAAGAAAACTATGCCTTCTAGAAAGAGAATTTCATATTGAGATAATAATTACGACCCAAGGCACTACTGTAACGGCTGATGTAATTACTTCCCGACATATCTAGACTATAACTATCTAAGACATTATGAATACCGAATGTAAATTGTGCAGCACTGCCTTTCATTTTTGCTGTTTTAAGCGTGTAACGTGCAAAGATATCGTGTAATACATCATCTTCAATTCTCAGCTTTTCCGACACCTTCCCTGTTTGGCTTAAAATCGCATTTTGATCAGTGATGTTATAACTGCCATAGTATTGAGCAGCCCAACCGAAAGACCATTGTGAATTGGGTTCCAAAACAAAAGAAGCATTGGCACGATGGCGAATTGGGTTGCCACTGGCTGAACCATTAAGTCTACTCTCCCACCCACCTGTCAATGAGGTTTGCTCATCATAACGGTCCGTATAGGTATAACCCAAACTCATCATTGAATGACCAATTGAACTGTCAAAATTATAACGGATATTGGTGTCTAAACCTTGGGTTTTAAGACCCAATGCATTGAATGGGGTGGTATCAATTGAAATGACATTTCCTTGCGTATCTCGTTCAACACGTTGACCAAATTGACTTTCATTGGCCAATACGTATTCGGCTGATGGCGTCGCGATGTTATTGCTTTTTTGAATATTAAAATAATCTAAAGATAAACGTAATCCTGTAAGGACTGAGGGTGTAAAGACGATTCCTGCATTATAGCTTTTAGCGGATTCTGGAGTTAAATCAGGACTGCCGCCACTGACCGATGTGTAATCATTAATAATATTCCCTGTTTTAGGATCGGTTAACGTTCCAGTAGTAACTACATTTGACGTCGGTTCAGCCATACTGTTGAGATCTGGAGTAATAAATCCTTCGCTATAAGATGCACGTAACATAATTTGGTCATTCGGTGCAAAACTAAAGCCTATCGTCGGCGTGAAGTCGTCATAAGTGACTTTTTCCTGCACGTCATAACCAGTCAGAACTGAATTATATTGAGTGACTGGATCCACTTTATACAAAGGGGTTCTGGCTTTGATATCGAAACGTTCATATCGACCCGCCAACTGCATATCAAAGTGTTTGGCCCACGATAACCCCATGTCTGGCGAGATAAATGGGATGTTTAATTCGGCATAAGCACTACTGGCATTCATATTTCTTTCGGTCGGTTTACGCCAAGGATTATCTACATGTTGGTGGTCTGCAAAACCTTCTGTATCAATTTTTCGATATTCTAAACCCGTCGCAAGATTAATATCACCTGCATACCAACGATATGCTGTTCCCGCTGCACGCAATGCAAAATCATTTAATGTGGATTGCGTTTGAGTTTTGGGATAATTCCAATATCGCGCAATTACATCTGCGCCAACGGTCGTTGTGTCTTGAATCAGATCAATCTTTCCGTCTTTTAAATCTGCAGCCCATGCTTTCGCATTCGGGTTATTGCTTCCTCTGCGTGGATAATTAATCATGATGTTGGCACGACTCCAAGCATAATCTGCAGACAAGCTCCAATCAGGTGTGAGTTCATAAGTAAAGCCTGTTGCTAGGCGCTTAGATTTATTTTCAATCTGACGATAGGCTTTTTCTTCCATATCTGCCCAATTTACGGGATAGGTCACCATCACGTCTTGACCGAAGGGATTGGCTGGATTATTTGCCTTATACTCGACTGAACCATAACCATGTGGGGTGGTCAGTTGCTTTCCTTTTTCCTCATCATAACTGCCTTCTGCATAAATATTTAGACGCGAAGTAAAATCACGATTGACCGATATACCTAAAGATTCAGTTTTACTTTCAGTAATAATAGAGGTATCGGCTGACCAAGCACTCATGCCATCCGCTAAGCCGAGCGCATAACCTTGACCCAATTGATTTAAGTCACCCTTCCAACCTTTAGGAATATGCACCATAGAAGAACCAGTAATTAAGTCGCTCCCATCTTTGGACTTAATATTTACTAAATTTCCTGCAGGTGGATTCGCGCCACCATAAATTGAATTTGGATTGTTTTTAAGCTGTAAAGCACGCCCCATATTTCGCCATTTTTTTTCTGAATGCTGCAAGGCATCTTGATCTTCTTTAGAGCCCGTAATCATCACTTGCGTACGGCCATCTTCTAAGGAAAAACCAGAAACGAAAGAACCGTTAACTACGGGTTGTTGATCATTCAATGTATTTTGATAGCGTACATTCAGCTCTGTACCCACATAATCTCTTTTCAATATGACGTTAATCACGCCACCAATCGCACTCGAACCATAAATAGCAGAGGCTGACGTCGGTAATACTTCAATCCGCTCAATGGCACTCAAAGGAATATTATTTAAATTGGGTTGATCCGAAAGTTCCGCCGTTCCACGATTCCCGATTCCTGCAGAACGCCTGCCATTAATTAAAATAAGCGTGTGATTTGCACCTAAGCCACGTAAATTGATCTGGCTGGTTGTACTGGTAAAGCCACCACCAGACTCATTTTGTACTGAGGTGTTCATGGTCAGCACCTTGCTTAACACCTCTTCAACTGAGGTCGCACCAGATTGCTGAATCGTTTCACTATTAATGATGGTATAGGGTTGAATATCATCTTCAGAACGAGGGATATCCATATTCCCTCCCCCTTTATAGGCCTCTTGAATCGATTTTTTATGATCTGCAGATAATGTGATGGTTTTGAGCTTCGTATTTTCTTCTTGGGCAAAAACAGAAGGTGCGATAACAAAGACAAGTGCAAATACACATTGCCCCTTAAATCGAGTTTGCATAATTTATTTATTCTTAAACAGGATGAACGCAAGGAGTATACAAAAACACTCAATCAATGAGAATACTAATGATAATGATTATTGTTTATATATTTAATTTAATCCATTGATCTATGGCTATTTTTTATACTGTTTTATAGGATTGGAAGGTTTTATAGCTGAAAATGATTAAAAACTAGGATCTATTATTCACATAGTTATTCAATTGATTCATCATATAGCGTCATTCTGATTGCGCTAAACCTGCGATTCAACAGCAATCATAGTTTCAAATGGCTTTATAGGGTCACTGACTTTGTAGGATCACATGACTTTGTGGCGTCACATAAAGTAAATAAGAGAGTTACTTTTTTGGATCGAAACTTTATTTAGTCGATCATTTATTTAGTCGGTAATTTATTTAGTCGATACTATATTTGAGTCTTCTCTTTGTTTGGATTATTCATTGAATTGGATTGTTGTTTAATTTATTTTTTTCTTAGCATCATGCAGGGTTGGTAATATTCAACGTTTGGCATTGGGTCGTAAAATGGATGTAAAAGTGCCGCCCATTTTTCATAAGCCTCTGATGTTCTAAACCCGACGCTATGGTCTTCCAGATGATCCCAGAAAACCATTAAAATATAAGCATGTTCATTTTCAAAATGTCGAATCAATTGAACTGCATTTAAGCCTTGCATCGGAGCAATTAAATCTTTTGCTTGCTGGAAGGCTTGTTCAAATGCAGCACTTTGACCTTCTTTAATCTTTAAATGAACATGCTCAATAATCATATTGAAGAACTCAATAATACTCGGTTATATCGTTAAAATGTTTGATGGCTTACATTTAAAAGCATCAAAGCATCAAAGCTTCAAAGCTGCAAAGCATCAATACATCGACTGATTATCATTGACTTTGATCATACCGCGTATGGCGCGATAAACAATCCAGACCCAAGATAATCCGATGACCGCAACACAAAAGGTGGTTGCGCCAAGAGCGACGCCTGCAAATGCATTAGGGTTATCGGCCGTGAAAAACAAAAAGATGAACGGTAGGAATGCAATAATATTCCAAATCAAATACCACCAGAAGGTTCGTATTTGCCAAGTAAAATGACTCTCAAAAATTGTTCCTTTGACACTACTTCTTTTCATGTAATTGATGATTAAAGCGATAATGGCCAAAATACCTGCTGAAAAAATTGCAATGATATATAGAATATAAAGAATGATCGTTAAACTTCGATTTGGATCTTTATCAATAGAATAGTTCATTGTTATACCTTTTTTAGATTTTATACCCTATTAAAAATTCAGTGAATTTAATGGAGAGATTAACCACAGAATAATTAAAATATGAAATGCAATGGTACAGAAATAGATATTTCTAAAGGGTTGTTTTTGTGTTTTATGACGTAGTTTTTGTTGTGCAAGCCATGCCGCTGGCCAGCCGCCGAGCACAGCTAAAATATGTAAGGTATTCTCAGGAACACGGCGATTGCCTCGTTCTGCTGCCTCTTTATCCTGTGAATACATCCAATAGGTCAGAAGGTTAATCAGTCCAATCAATAACAATAATGGGCCTTTCAGTAATCCTGCCAAACTTAAGCCTGCCATCACCAGAATATAAACAATACAAGCCACTTGCATAGGCTGGAGTTTAGACTTGTTTTTCACATGAATTTTTTTATTTTTATTGGCATTTTTCTGCGTTTGGTTTGCCTTTAAGTAGCTCACTTGTTTGGCTTTATAGCGACCTTGACCATCCAGTTGTACTACATACTCCAAGGCACAGCCCATAATTGGACGTGGCCCAGGTCTGGCAAAGTCTTTAATGTGCAGAAATACGCGATCTTTTGAGCCATCATTCGGTTGAATAAAGCCATAGCCTTTGTCATCAAACCATTCTACTAATCGACCTTGATCGCGCATTCCATTGATTCCTTTTCTTCAGACTATGCCGTTACAAACTTTAAGCGTTCTACCAACATATTACGCATTTCCATTGGGTTTTTCTGCAATATGTCATCGCCTGTACGTCCCAACTCAATATTCTTTTGCGCCACTTGTAAACGCATCATCCAAAAACGACCTGCTGCCATCGCCAAATAAAGCTCTAAACAAGATTTTTCATCCGAAGTTAACGGACGCACCGTTTCGTAGGCTTCCAAGAATGCCTGTGCTTTGTCTGCATTCAGATCAACATCAGGATAGTTAGTACAGAAATCATTGATTGAAATGGCGATATCAAAAAGTAATTCATCTTTATTTAATTCATAAAAATCCAAAATACCTTTAAGCACATTGCCTTCAAATAACGTGTTATCTCGGAATAAATCAGAATGAATAAAACCACGTGGACGGTCTGGATACATCAGGCTTAAAACATCATATAAACCCAATAAGTTATTCAATAGAACGGAATCGGCTGCATTGAGTGTCGGTTTAATGTCTGTTGCCACGCTACGCCAATAGCTATGATTGCGGTATTCTGCGCGCTCTAAAGGAAAGTCTTGTAATGCGACATGCATTTTTGCTTGTGCACGTCCAATTTCAGCCGCTTGCTCAACTGTAGAGGGCATCGGGTGATGACCCATCATACGCGGAGCAATTTGCGCAGGTTTCTCTTTTAAAATCTGAATCGCACGACCGTCATGTTTCAATGGTACAGGTACAGCCAAACCCGCCTGACCTAAATGCTCAAGCACAGGCACCAACTCGCCTGCCCCATGTTCATCCATATCTTCAAAAATGGTCAATACAAACTGTTGTCCATTTTTACACACCAGAAAATAGTTCGTATTTTGAATACCTCCTTGAATGGGAATCAGCTCAATCACCTCTAATCCATAAGGTGCTGAAAATTCCTGAACTTCCTTTAAAGTCAAAGTGGTATAGACCGACATAGAAAACCTGCAAAAAAACTTACATAATTTTGATAGAATACCCGCTCCCACTTACAAGGTGTAGCACCTTCGTGGCGAAGTTTCATAATCGGCTGTTATTTTTGGAAAAAATTATGCTTGCTAAACGAATTATTCCTTGTCTTGACGTAGATAACGGTCGAGTAGTGAAAGGTGTTCAGTTTTTGGATATCCGAGATGCGGGAGATCCTGTAGAAGTTGCACGACGTTATAATGAACAAGGTGCTGATGAAATTACCTTCTTAGATATCACAGCAACCTCAAATGGTCGGGATACCACGTACCGTACTGTTGAACGTATGGCGGAAAGTGTCTTCGTTCCATTAACCGTAGGTGGCGGTGTCCGTAAAGTTGAGGATATTCGTTTATTACTCAATGCTGGTGCAGATAAAGTCAGTATTAACTCTGCTGCGGTGTTTAATCCAGAGTTTGTACAAGAAGCATCTCAACGTTTTGGCGCACAATGTATTGTGGTTGCGATTGATGCAAAAAAGACCGCTGACAATAAATGGGAAATTTTTACCCATGGGGGTCGAAAACCTACAGGCATCGATGCAATCGAATGGGCTGTAAAAATGGCTGAATACGGCGCAGGTGAACTTTTGATTACCTCTATGGATGCAGATGGCACCAAAGCAGGTTATGACTTGAAGTTAATGCGTCAGATCAACAACCGCGTCACCATTCCAACCATTGCTTCTGGCGGTGTAGGTTGTCTACAACATTTAGCTGACGGGATTATTCATGGGGGTGCTGATGCTGTATTGGCTGCATCAATCTTCCATTTTGGTCAACACACCATTCCTGAAGCGAAGCAATACCTTGCAGACCAAGGCATTGAAATGCGTCTTTAATACGCATTTTATCAACCTCTAATATTTGACCTCTTTCATCAATCAAAAAATGGTCATTGAGTGGCAATACATTGATCTGTAAAAATCCCTTCTCCCTTTGGGGAAGGTAAGGTTGAGAGATTATTCATGATGAGTGTGTTGTGTGAATGTTGAATGTTGAATGTTGAATGTTGAATGTTGAATGTTGAATGTTGAATGTTGAATGTTGAATGTTGAATGTTGAATGTTGAATGTTGAATGTTGAATGTTGAAACAAGTCTAATTAAAGC